>JACAEW010000173.1 GCA_013388675.1 Syntrophaceae bacterium
AGTTCTGGACCCCGGCTTCCGCCGGGGTGACGCTTCTTGGGACTTTTTACGGGATCATCAGTTTTGATTGGTAGAGTTTCGCAGGGTAAATAAGTAACTATTCGGTATTATTAGCTAATTTGTTAAAAAACAATGCAATAAAACCTTAATAATCTTTTTACAAAAATGCAATATATGTCTGATACCTTGTCAGTAAAACTTATGGAGGCTCATCCTTTTCCGGATGCCGACTGGGCCCATCGGGGTGCACCCAAAGAATACCCGACCGAGCACACCTTCGCCTTTCGCTCACCAGAGACCAAGCGGGACATGTAGCGCAAAGGAACACGGCGTCAACCAGCAGGATGAGTTTGGCTGAAAGCGGGGAACGACGATGAAAAGGATCACTTTGTTATTATTCTTAATGAGCCTGCTCCCTGGGTTGTGCTTTGCCGGCCCCCACATCCCCGGGTTTTACGGGAAAGCGGCCCCCAGCCTGCCCTCCGTTGCCCCTAACGCGCTTCCTGTGCCGAAGGCCTTCATCCAGGGGGTGGACCGCCTGGTCGAGGTTCCGGGGGGCAATAAGGCAATCCTCTACCAGAACCAGCCCAAAGCGATCATCGACTGGAACACCTTCAACATCGGCAAGGACGCATGGATGCATTTCGACCAGCAGGGAAACTCGAACTGGGCTGCCCTCAACCGGATCTGGGACCGCAATCCAAGTCAGATTTTCGGCCGCATGACCGCGGACGGACAGGTGTACCTGATCAACCAAAACGGCATTCTCTTCGGGCCCGACTCTAAGGTGAACGTTCACTCGCTCATCGCCTCCTCCTTGAACCTGACCAACAGTGATTTTCTCCAGGGCCTCCTGAGGTTCAGGGCAGAGAACTACAACGGCCTGGCCGATAGCCTCTTTTACGATCCGTTGAAGAACCTTCCCGGCCCCGTTTCCAATCACGGGACAATGGATACGAAAGACCTGGGCTCGGTCTTTCTGATCGGCCCCCTGGTGGAAAACAGCGGGACGATCATCTCCCCAAGCGGTCAGATCGGACTGGCGGCCGGCACCGACGTGGAGTTGGCCTTGCCCTTGTCCGGGGACGCCGTCCTTCAATACCCGGGGGGTGAATCCCGTACCTCGCTGGTCATAAGAATGAACAACAGCCCGGTTGGGTCCGCGGCCTCGAACATGGCTGGCGGGCTCCTCGCCGCCGACACCGGCGTTGTGGGCATGTACGGGCGAATCGTGAACCAGGATGGATTGATCCGGTCGGTCACGGCGGTGGAGCGGGGAGGCCACGTGGAGCTCTTTGCCTCGGAGAGGATCTCTACCGGCCCGGGAAGCTGGATTGCAACCCCGGTTTCAGGTTCTTCCGAAAAGGTCCACATCTCGTTTCCTACGGCGAGGAGCGATGTTACCTTCAGCGGATTGGACCCCGAGCACCCGGATAAGCCACGGCGATCCGTGAACCGGATCGAACACCAGGGTTGGATCGATGCCCCCTGCGGATGGGTCACCCTGAATGCCGTGGAGCGTGTCTACCTGGAATCGGGGAGCCGCATCGACGTAAGTGGCCTATGGATCGCCATGCCCGGCAATGCTGGCCTGCTCTCGGTCCAGATGAACAGCGTCAATCTCAAAGACGATTTCATGCAGAAAGGGGGAGTGCTCCAGGGAAAGACGATCCACTTCAGTTCCGCTTCAGGGTCCTCGATCGGGGACGTATCCGGCGCTTATACGACGGAGGGACTGACGGCCCTGGAAAGGCACACCGGAGGACGCCGCATAACGGTCCCTGGGGGGGATTATGTTGAAAAGCCAGGGAGCATCACTATCAACGTGGCGGGACTCGAGGGTTCAACCGAGAGAGTGGCCACGGGTGACGTCATCGTAAGAGAAGGGGCGGTGATCGATTTCTCAGGGGTCGGGTTCCGCTTCGGGGCCGGCTCAATGGATTCGACGGCGCTTGCCCTGGGAAACCGGGTCTATGATATCAGCACTGCCGATCCGAAGCTTCGTTATGACAAGGTCCTGAATCTCCAGCAAGTCAGACATTCTCGTTATGGAATTTCCGAATCCTTCGAAGGTCTCTATTACGGGGGAGCATTTCCGCTGAATCAATATGTACAACAGCGGGTGATAGGGAGCGACGCCGGCTCTTTAGCGCTCCTGGCAAAACAGGTGGTCCTAGACGGAACCATCCGGGGTCAGGTGGAAAAGGGTTTGACCCAGTATTTAACCGCCGAGCCGGTCAACGCCATGGGTTATCAGACCAGGTCTGGCTACGTGGAGCCGGTGGGCGGTGGGCTGACGATCGCGAATACTTTTGATCGTAACATTTCGGGCTACGGTGACCAGGTGGATTTTTTTGTGCAGGAGATGAGGATCAGCGCCAATGTCTCTCCCCTGCCGTCGCACTTCCTGCCCACGGATGCCCTGCCCACATCCAAGACGATCCTCCCGGCGCAAACTCTCAGCGCGGCGGGTCTCAGCAATGTGGTTCTGGCAGCCAATACAGGTATAACCGTGGACCCGGGCGCCCGGGTCAACCTTCGTCCCGGAGGGACCTTCAGCGCTCGGGCAAGGCGGATTGAGCACTACGGGGAAATCAACGTTCCCGGCGGCAGCATCAGTCTTTCGATCGAAACGAACAAGACGACGAATCCCATCACCCTAGGGGATACCAACCCGTCTTATCTCCCGCTGGATGAGCGGATTTATCTGGCCGCCGGAAGCCGGCTCGTGGCGGCAGGAGAGAGGATTGATAACAC
>JACAEW010000241.1 GCA_013388675.1 Syntrophaceae bacterium
CGGTTCTTCCATCGGGGCGCGTCGGAAATGAATAGGGTCGTCCCTGTTTAAGCTGGGATTTCGTTTTAAGCGAAGGGTTCGGCGACCGGTGCCTTGGGGAAGCCGGGCCAGTGCTCCGGAACCCCGGATTTTTCCCGTCGAGGCTGCCCCGCCCCGGGCGGGAGGCCCCCCCTGGGCCTGGGCGATGGAGTCATTTTCTCCCTTTTTACCCACTCGTTGGAAGAAGACCCTTAATTTATTATCCCATCTTATGTTGGGTTGTCAAAGGATAAGGGCGAGCGCAATCCCGGGTGGAGTCTGGACTCCTTATCTTCAATGGCCAACCCGGGATAGGCTGGAGTTGCCGGACTCGGGGTAGCGGCTTTACTCGCCGATGGGCCCCGGAACGGCCGAGGAATTGGCCAACAAGACTCATGCAAAGTGCACGGGGTGCGGAGAATACATTGAAGAATGCCTTACCGATCCCTTGGAACCGCCGGAAACCCAAGGCATCATCATAAGGCCGGACGGTGCTGCTGCACGCCGTACGAGTTCATCCGCCCTGAAGTCGCATCCAGTGTCCTTAGGAGAACCTCCCGCCCGATGAAGATCGTATGGTTTAAGCCAACGCCAAATTTCCCTGGGCGTCGAAAGGCATGGGCCGGGGATCGCCCAGAATCTCGATCTGGGAATTCTCCCGGATTTCCGGCAGCAGGGGCTCGGAGGCGTAAATCTTCTCCAGGGATAAAGTATTCTTAATCCAGACGATCCTGGTTTCCGGATGCTTGACCCGGGAACAGGTCTTCAGAGCCAGTTGGATCGCCTCCCGGTCGGAGGGCATGGTGATGGGGATCCGGGCCGTGGCCAGGATCCCGGAAGTAATGGCGTTTACGTACGTGTAATCCGTATTGATGGAATCGACGAACCTCTTCGTGGTGAGGTCGGCCGTTCCGATTCCGCAGGCATTCCCCTTGGAAGCGGGTGTCAGGCTCAAAACCACAATCTTTTCCGTCTTCAGGGCATCGGGCTTGTGAAAATGCGGGGAGGCGGAACGGCCGGTGATGTTCGGGTCCATGCCGCTTCCGCTGATCTCCTTGCCGATCTCCTGCACGATCAGGAGGTGAAGATGGTCCAGCAAAAGACGGGGCATTAGGCGTTTGGCCTCTGCCAGGAGGTCTTTTTCCCGACGGATCAGGTCCTCCTTCCAAACGATCTCAAACCGGGCCGGGTGGTCGTAGGCGTTCTCGATGATGCCCAGCCCGAAGAGAACCGGGGCTTTGTCGATGACCACCCTGCCCAATTGGGGTAGAAGCTTTCCGAATTCGTCCACCCCGCAGGTATGGAAAGCCGTGGCGCCCTTGTGCTTGCCCAGGCCGATGGCCAGCATCTTTAGAAGTCCGCTCTCATAGTCCGCTTTGAATGCCGTATGAGGCTTCACCCGGTTGACCACGACGATCCCGTCGCTCCCCAGGGCGATCTTGTCCAGGTAGACGGGCACCCCGTTCTTGAGCTCTCCGACCTTCTCCACTTCCATGGAGGACTCGATGGGCGCTTCCATGGTTTCTTCGGTAATCTTATATTCGGCCAGAACTTTGAGCTGGCCTTCCGCTGTGGCCCCTCCGTGGCTACCCATGGCGGGAACGATAAAAGGCCGGGCCCCGAGAGCTTTCAGCTCCTTTACCAGGGCATAAATGATCCGGTCGATGGAGTGGATCCCCCGGCTACCCGCGGTGATGGCGATTCGGCTGCCTTTCTTGATCCCTTTCATCCGTCCATCCTGGGAGAAGAGACGCTTGATTTCTTCACCAACATTCTTGATTTCCGGGCCGGGAAATTTCTGCCGGATGGGAACCATCCGGGGGATGGGAATTTCCAATCCGCCTTCAATCACCAAAGCCATGGGTTATCCTCCGTTGGCTATTTTTGAGGGAAGATTCTTTGCTCTTATTTAATTTTTATCCCAGGGAAGGAAAGGTGTCAATGACCGCTTTGCCTTCACCCTCTTTTTCGCCTCTTGATGGGCCGTAAGAATTCCAGACCCCGGGGTGAGGTCCGGCCTTTCCTGAATTCCTCTTCGATTAGGGCCTTCCAAAAGCCTTTTCTTTTGATAGAATTGGGGGGTGAATCGATTCCGATTTACCGAAGTGCAAGGGGGACCTCTATGGCCAAACAATACAATCGGAGGGAAGTCCGGAAACTGCTCGAGACGGAGATAAAGAAGGATAGGCCCATCGTGGCCGCGGGGGCGGGCATAGGACTTTCGGCGAAATTCGCCGAGACGGGCGGGGCCGATTTGATCATCATCTACAATTCCGGCCTATACCGCATGGATGGCCTTCCTTCCATCGCCGGGTACATGCCTTTCGGGGACGCCAACGCCATGGTCAAGGAGATGGGCCATCGTCACGTCCTGCCCACCGTGCAAAAAGCCCCCGTGATCGCCGGCATTTGTGCCTACGACTTGACCCGGGACATGGAGGTGTTTCTCAAGGAGTTGCTGGCAGTGGGGTTCTCGGGAGTGATAAACTTCCCTACCGTGGGAAGAATCGATGGTGACTTCCGTCAGACCATGGAAGACCTGGGCATGAGCTATGGGAAAGAAGCCGAGGTAATGGGCCTAGCCGGGCCTTTGGGCCTTTTTACTATGGCCTATGTCTTCAACCCCGAAGAGGCGAGAATCATGGCCCGAAAAGGAATTGACTCGGTGGTCGCCCACATGAAAACCACCACCGGCGGCACCGTAGGTTCCAGGCGGCCCATGAGCCTGGAAGAAGCGGCGAAGCGTTGCTCGGATATCTTCCAGGCGGCCCTGTCCGTCAAACGAAACGTGATCTGTCTGGCCCACGGCGGGCCGATCGAGGGGCCGGAGGCCACGGAATACATCTACCGGCATACCCAGGCAGTCGGGTTTGTCGGCGCCTCCTCCATCGAAAGAATTCCGGTGGAAACGGCAATACGGAAGACGACGGAGATGTTCAAAGCCCAACGAATCCCCAGAAAGGCGCATCGTTCGTAGGGGGGCTTCATGAATCGCCCCCACAACCGGGGTTGAAAACGATGACCTCTTGTATAAAACCCATCGTTTCCCGATTGTGTTTTTGCCCCCCGCCCTTTGGATTTTCTCCTTATGGAAAAGTCGATCCTCATCATCGGAACTTTTGATACGAAGGCCGAAGAACTGAACTTCCTGAGGGATCAAATCCTGGCGAGGGGGCTGAACGTCTGGACCCTTGACGCGGGAATCCTCCAACCTTCCCCGGAATACGTGGATATTTCCAATGAAAGAGTTGCCGTTGCCGGGGGCCAGCCGCTCCATGAACTCGTGACCCGGAGGGACCGGGGAAAAGCGGTGGGGATCATGGCCCAAGGGGCCGCCCAGGTCGCCCGCGAGCTGTTCGATAGAGACGAAATCTCCGGCGTCATTTCCCTGGGGGGTGGTTCGGGAACGGTTATCGGGACGAGGGCGATGAGGACCTTGCCGGTGGGAATTCCCAAGGTCATGGTCTCCACCATGGCGTCCGGAAATGTCCGCCTTTATGTGGGGACTTCGGATATCTGCATGCTCCACTCCGTCGTGGACATCTCGGGGCTGAATCGCATCACCCAAAAGATTCTAAGGAATGCGGCCGCGGCGATTTGCGGCATGGTGGGAGAAAAGGAACCCCCCGCCCAGGAGGGGCGGCCGCTGATTGCGGTCAGTATGTTCGGGGTTACTACCCCCTGCGTGACCGAGGCCCGAAAGATTTTGGAAGAGAAGGGATACGAGGTTCTGGTCTTCCATGCCAACGGCCCCGGGGGGATGGCCATGGAGCAACTCATTGCCGAGGGGCATATCCAGGCGGTGCTCGACATTTCGACGACGGAACTCGCGGATGAATTTCTCGGAGGAAAGTGCAGCGCCGGCCCCCATCGTCTGGAAAAGGCGGGGGAAATGGGAATCCCTCAAGTGGTGGTTCCCGGGGCCATGGATATGGTCAATTATTTCCCCGACGCCATCCCTCCCCAATTTCGCAACCGGCTTTTCCACGTGCACAATCCGGCAACCACCCTGATGCGAACCAACGAGGAGGAGAACTGCAAACTTGGCGAGATCATGGCTGTAAAGCTCTCCCGGGCCAAAGGGCCTGTTGCTGTTTACATCCCCCTCCGGGGATTCTCGGCCATCGATTCCCCCGGCCAGCCTTTTTATTCTCCCGAAGCGAACCGGGTTTTCATCGAGACTCTGAAAAAGAACCTGCCCTCAAACATCCCGGTCGTCGAAAAGGACGCGCACATCAACGACCCTTCCTTCAGCCGGGAGACGGCCCAAGCCCTCCTTAGGTTTTTGAGACTCTCTTAGGCGAAAAAGGGGCTGCAAGACAGGGAAATGGGCCAAATGGCCTCGCCCTTTCAGGAATCCATCATGCCCCCAACCCTTTTCCCCCTTGTTTTCCCCCATCCCCCTTGATAAAATTTCCGCAAAGGCCGTTACTCCATGAGATATAGCGTTTCGTGGACAACAAAGAAAAATGCCCCCAAGAATCTCGGTCATCATTCCTGCCTTTAATGCGGAAAGGTTCGTAACGGATGCCCTCCAAAGCGTACTGGCTCAGAAATACAGCTCCGCAGCCGAAATCATCGTTGTCGATGATGGTTCATGGGATAACACGAGAGCCTTAGTTGCGGACCTGTCCGCTCGATACCCTCAAATTACCCTGATCCTGAATGAGAGAAAAAAAGGACCCTCGGGAGCCAGAAACACCGGTCTGCTGAAAGCCACCGGGGACTATATTGCTTTCTTGGATGCCGACGACCTATGGTGCCCAAACCATTTAGAATTGGGGGTGGATTTTCTCGAGAGCCACAACCCTATTGATATTGTGTTTTATAACTCGGAAATCCAAGAATTTGAAACCAAAAAACGAATGGGGGATTGGTTTTCGGAACGCCATTTTACGAAGACCCTAAAGACGGAGAAACTGGACGATGGATACTATCTAATTTCCAGCAATCTGTTCAATGCCTTGTTGGATGAATCTTTCATGCATCTCCAGACAGTGATCATGAGGCGCAGTTCGATCAAGGGCATCTTGTTCAACGAAAATATCAAGCGTTCCGAGGATAGGGATTTTTTTATCAGGATGTATGCCGATGCCGGGGCCAAATTTGCATACAAAAACGTAGTGACCGGAATTTATTACCGGCACGCCAAGAGCCTCACGGCCGATTCCGTCCAAAACTCGCTGGCAACGGTGCTCGATCATATCCATTTATTTACCGGGTATTTGGCTTATGAATCCTTGAACCCCATGACCGCCAAAAAGCTAAAGGGATTGCTACTCGAAGCACATCTATTCGCCAGTTATTACTACCGCCAATTAAATGACCCCGGACCTGCCCTGGCCTCTCTTTTTCAGAGTTTGGGTTACGGAATCGGGGTTTCCCACCTGAAAGAATTCGCCAAAATCATTGCCTCGGCCGTAATTTTTAGGGCCCTTCGTGGAATAAGACGGCCCACCTGACCGCTTTGGATATTCGTGGCTCAAATAAGGAATAACGGATAAGGAAGAAACCGGTAGAAGAGGATTCAGCATGGACGGGAAAATTCATACGCCAAGGAAACACCTGTCCAGAGGGCTGGAAATCCTCTACGAAGACAGAGATCTCCTGGTGATCGATAAGCCTGCGGGGCTTTTGACGGTGGGGACGAAGGACCATAAAATCAAAACGGCCGAATACATTTTAACCGATTATGTGCGCAAAGGCGTTCTCAAGTCGCGAAAGCGGATTTTCGTCGTCCATCGGCTGGACCAGTGGACATCGGGGGTGATGCTATTTGCAAAAACCGAAGAAGCGATGGGGCTCTTGAAGGCGCGCTGGAGAGACACGGAGAAAAAATATATTGCCGTGGTTCATGGTCACCCGGCCAAGAGAGAGGGAGTAATCACCTCATACCTGGCCGAGGACAAAGCGTATGATGTCTATTCCACGACCGATGCCGCAAAAGGAAGGCTGGCCCGTACTGCTTATAAGGTGATGAAAGAGACAAAACGGTTTAGCCTGCTGGAGATCCGTCTCTTGACCGGAAGGAAAAATCAAATCCGAGTGCACCTGGCCGACGAGGGGCATCCGATCGTCGGCGATCGTAAATATGGAAAAATCAATGACGGGTACGAGCGGTTAGCACTCCATTCCCAAACGATTTCCTTTAAACATCCCGCCACCGGTGAACCGATGACTTTTGAAAGCAAAGTGCCAAATTATTTTTTTAAGCTGATTGGCAATACCCAGGGTTGTTCATGATTTTCGGTTATTTTCCCGGTTCGCCGCTCTTTTTGCCGTCCGCGTTCGGAACCTCTTCCGGGAGGGGAACGGGCGAATGTCCGTGCCAGGTCCGGCGGCCTCTTACGTTGCCGAAGAAAGGGATATCCTTTACCACTCCGGAAACGGGGACCAAGCCCCGGTTGAACCAGATCTCCAGTTCTCCTTTTTTTCGGCCCCACATTTCCCGGTCGATCAGAATTTGGATGAGGAGGTCTTTGTCGGTCTTTATTTTTTCCGCTTCACGCCTTCTTTCCGTCTCTTCCCGGGGGGCCACCCTGATCCGGATGATTTCCGGCCGTTTGCTGGGAAGGGTATTTAAAAGGAACTCCCTTCCCGGCTCCACCTTTCCGTACACTCCAAAGCGAAGGTTATAGAAGGCGGTCACAGGGTCATCGTACAGAGCTCCCGGAGGAATATCGATTTCCTCCCGGCCCAAGGGTTTTCCTTCTTTTTCTCCCTCGGTGATCACCTTCCGGGCCGCATAATCATAGGTCGTCGTTTTCTTCCGGTACCATTCGCCGATGACCGAATATTCTTCAAAACGCAGCGGGATGAGCCTCTTCCCGTTGTTGAGGGTGGTCATGGTGGACCGGTATATTTCCCTCCGGTAACCGGTCAGCCATCCCACCAAGCCTTCGGCTTTTCCCACATGGTAAACCATGTACCTGCCATTCCCCAGGTTACGGAAATCCGCCACTCCGCCTCCCAGGGGATCGATGAGCCAGAACCCGACTTCATACCGCAGCACTTCCCCGGTGAAAAAATCCCCGATGGAATCTTCCGGTTTCATTCCCGCACATTCCCAGGCCCCCCCCACGAGAAGAAAAATCACCACCCAGGGGATTGTTTTCTTTCTCGATCGCACGGTTTCATTCCCCAACGTATTTTTCGGGATTGGAATGGCGGATTAGATTGGCAATTTCCCGGGCGCAAATCTTTCCCCCCTCGGAGGGCGCGGGTTTCGGCCTCTCCCTTCGGGAAACCTCTTCCAGGGCACCTTCCCATTTCAGTCCCTGGTAATCCTCTTTTGAAAGGCGATAGCCGTGCCCCCACTCCCGAACCGCCTTTTCCAGAACGGGAAATTCCGCGAAGTCTTCCCGGGGCAGGTAAATCAGGGGTGTCCCATTGATCAAACCCTGGGAGACCACTCCATAACCGATCTTGGTGACCATCACTTCGGCGGAGGCAACCAGGTCTTCATAGGGAAAAATGGTTTTATCCACCAGGTGATAGTTGGCCGGGGATCCCGGGAGGGGGTAAATCCCCACAAAATCCCAACCCCTAAACTTGGCGAGATCACCCCAGCGGATACCCGCCATACCCAATTCCCCCACGTAGATTAAACCCATCCGCCGATCTTGGTCCAAGGCCAAGTGTTTTTTGATCTCCCCGCTTCGGTTACGCCCGGGTTGGGCTACGGGAGGGATTTTGATCCGCTTTCGGAAATAAGGCATTCCCGTGGAAGGGATCAGGTCCAGGAGCAGATCGGCCTTCTGGTACTGGGTATGGATTTTCTCCAGGGTCGGAGCAAAAGAAGGATATTCCCGCACGTAGGGTTCGTAGATGTCGAACCAGGTAAAATTGGCTACGGCCACCGAAGGAACTCCTGCCCGGCAGGCGACCTCGAAGGCGAACGGGGTGATGTCGCTCACGATTCCGTCGACCTTGTGCGTTCGGGTGAATTTTACCTCCTCCTGCAAGCGTGCGGCATTCTGTTCGGCGATCCTCATGTAAGTCCGGAGGGTTTCTCTTTTGTCGGCCCTTACGCTGTCGATCTGGGTGCAGCCGCAGTCGAATTGCCCCGGGAGGTACTCAAAAGGCCTTTTCACCTCTTCATGGAAAAACTTTTCGGGGATGGTGGTTCGGAAGATCAGCCGGACATCCTCGGAAAATTCGTTGCAGATGGCGGAGGCTCGAACTGCATGTCCATAGCCATGAGCGGTGAGGTAATATAAAATCTTCATCGGGTCTGTTTGGGACGATCCAGCGGCCGTTGGGTAGGGGGGCGTGAACCGCCCCTACTCGTTTCCTGCAAGGTAATCGATGGCCGCCTGAACGCCCCCTTTCTTGAAGGGAACGCCCGCCAGGGCCAGCCCCATCTCCACCCCGCTGAGGGTTCCGGCGAGCATTAGATCGTTGAAATCCCCCATATGGCCGATGCGGAAGACTTTCCCCTGCAGCTTTCCCAGGCCGTTGCCCAGGGACAGGTTGAATTTTTCCAGGATCTTCTTGCGTAGGGCGTCGGCGTCGTGCCCTTCGGGAACGCGAACAGCCGTCAGTCCGCTCGTGAACTCCACAGGATTCAGGCAGTTGATTTCCAGCCCCCAGGCCTTTACTGCCCGGCGGGTGGCCTCCCCCAGCCGGGCGTGCCGGGCGATGACGCTCTCCATACCCTCTTCCTGGATCATGCGGAGGGTTTCGCGTAGGCCGAAGAGCAGGTTGGTCGGCGGAGTGTAGGGGAAAAACCCCGCCTGGTTGGGACCGATCATGGCCTGCCAGTCCCAGTAAGACCTGGGCAGGCGCGCCGATTTAGCGGCGGCAAGCGCTTTCTCACTGACCGCATGGATGCCCATTCCCGGCGGCAGCATGAGCCCTTTCTGGGAGCAGCATACGGTCACGTCCACCCCCCATTCATCCGGCCGGTAATCCATCACTCCCAAGGAAGAGACGGTATCCACCAGCAAAAGGGCTGGATGTTTCGCCCGGTCCAAGGCTTGGCGCACTTCGGCAATCCGGGTGGCCGCGCCCGTGGAGGTTTCGCTGTGGACCAGGGCAACTGCCTTGATCGAATGCCGGCGATCTTCAGCCAGTCTGGCCTCGACCTGCTCCGGGTCCGCACCGTGGCGCCAATCGCCCGGGATGAAATCCACCTGGAGTCCAAATTTCACGGCTACATTCTTCCACAGGGTGGCAAAATGGCCGGTCTCGACCATGAGTACCCGATCGCCCGGGGAAAGAGTGTTCACCAGCGCCGCTTCCCACGAGCCGGTTCCGGAGGCCGGATAGACAATCACTTTTCCCGAAGTCCGGATCAATTTTTGAAGCCCTTCGAGGACTTCTTGGGTCAGCCGCGAAAACTCCGGCCCCCGATGGTCGATCGTAGGCTGACTGAGAGCCCTTAAAACTCTGTCGGGCACATTGGTCGGCCCCGGGATCTGCAAGAAATGTCGTCCTCTCTGAACGGCCATATGGAATCCCCTTTCACGAAAAAATGCCTAAAATTGATGATCTGGTAAAAAGGAAATTTTCACCTCCCCTGGTGGGAAGGGATGAAGGGGAGGAGGATAGAAACCTTTGAAAACTCTTCAACTCCTCACCCTCACCCCAACCCTCTCCCGTCGGAGGGGAGAGGCTTTTTTGACTTTTTACGAGTTCATCAAAATTAAGAACCGGTGCTTATCGCCTTTAACCGCCCAATTTGAGCTAGCAAGTCCGTACCTTCCGGGAGGCGGATAAACACAGCGCGGAAAAGCCGCAACCAAATTAGAGGGTCAATCACGCGAAACGCGTGATGTTTGCCCATCCCGCGGGCGGCCACACCGGGCCGCCCCTACATTTCAAAAAAAATCATTCCAAATTTTGTAACTGTTTCCCCCAATGAGAAAAGAGTTCCCCATCTGTGAGGAATCCTAGAAATCCCCCTCCGTCCCCCTTTTTCAAAGGGGGGATTTCGCTTTGATTTCTCTGAATCAATCCAAAAAGCTCTCCTCCCTTTGTAAAAGGGAGGACGGGAGAGATTTTTGGAAAAGCCTTTTTAAATAGCTAAACAGCCACCAAATCTTAAAGGTCTGCGTTTCAGTCGTATAGATAAAAATGTCTAAAGCTATAAACCTCCGTATCGGCCCATGAAGGATTCAAATGGTTCCACCTCCGGATATTGAAAGGACTCCAGAGGGCGTTCTTCCACGGGCAATTTGCCGAAATGCCGGATTGCGGCGATCGCCGTATGGACATTTTGCGGAGGAGTGTGAATCGAAACATCGTTAAAGAACATGACCAGGCGCTCCGCCCTGGCACCCGCCAGAACATACCGGCGGCATTGCTCCACAATCTTGGGCAAAGGGCCATCTTGAAGCAGGAGGGTGCCAAGCCCCAGCATGAGAGACATCTTTTTCCCCCGGGCGTACTCCGCGTAGGGCTCAGGTCCGGTCTTGGCCACATCCGGGTCCAGGCACATCAGAGCCCCCGGGCTCACGGAGGCCATCAGGCCGAGCATTTTGTAGAACTTTTCCGGGTGATGGTAAAGATAGCTGTAGCCCCAGTAGCCCATGCTGGTCACGTTCCCGATCTTTTCGTTCATCCGGGCCACATAAGGCATGACAAACTCCTCCAGGATCTCCACGTTCACGATGGGAGGTGAAGCCGCGGCATCGGCCCCGTTGCCGGAGACCTTGGGCTGCCCGGTGGCCTCCCGCTGGGCTTGGACCCAGGGGATCAGAACCTCATCGGTTAAAAAGGTCAAAAGACGGTGGGCGAATGGGGGATCGGTCAGGACGTCCATCAGCAGATTCTCGATCCCTCGGACGTTCACCGCCAGGGAAAAGGGAGAGCAGAAACGGACGCGCACGGGGAGCCCCGAATCATAGCACCGCCGCATGACCTCGAGCACGAAGGGCATGCGCCCCGATTTTTTGACGTCGGGAGGACGCAGGCGGTCCAGGTCCGATTGTTCCCGGATGAGGGGATTCTGGCGGTCGATGTCCGGCATGCGGTCCGATTCCCAATTTAGGCGCTGTCCCAGCGCCTCGGCTTCGATGTTGTAAATGTCGTAATAGAATCCGGGCACATCCAACTGGTAATACTCGAAAACGGCTAGGTTCATCTCTAGGAACTTCGCGGCATCGGTGTAGGCCTCCCTCATATTCCCGCCGCAGAGCTTGACCACATGCTCGTTGATTTGGGCCAGGATGGGAACCGTGTCGGCCTCTCCCTTCAGAAGCCGGGTAATCCTTTCTTTCGTAGCGGGTGACAGCTTCATGGGCGCCTCTTTCCGGAAGTTTCTTCCCCAATCCGGAGGGAATCCTCGCGGTCTTTTTCTTTTGCTTCTCTCCGGTCATACCGGGCGAACATGGCCGGTTGGATGTAATCAAAGTACTCCTGGCAGTTTTTTTTCCGCGGGCAGCGTTTCTCGCAAATTTGGGGAGAAATCTGAGGCTGGTTTTTCCTCCGCCGGCAGACGATGAAAGGGATTTCGGGGAAAAAGGAGTTTTCTTTGGCCTGGTTCATGATGAAAAGGGTAAAAGGACCGCCTTCACTGCCTCCCGGGACTTTATGACCCGCAGGGCTTCATCAGCCTGGTTTAATGGAAACCGGTGGGTAATGAGACGAGCGAAATCATTCAAGCGGGTAAAGACCAGCTGGAGGGCCATATGGGTGTGGCGGGTTTCACTCACCCATACCCCTTGAAGGCGTAAATTCTTCCTTCCCAGGTCCTGGAAACAGTCGAGTTCGATCCTCCCGTGAGGTTCGCCGAATCCCGCGGTTATGCATCTCCCCCCGTTGCGCACGGAAAGGATGCCTTCTTTGAGGGCCTCGGGTTCTCCGGCCATTTCAAAGGCCACATCCACCCCCCTTCCTCCGGTCACTTCCAGAATGATTTTGCGCCGCTCTTCCATGGAGAGGCGGTGGCGGTTCAGAAGAAGGGTCGCCCCGAAGGAATGGCACACTTTCAGACGCGCTTCCGTTCCTCCCACGACGATGATTTGGGAGGCCCCGAGGGAATGCGCAAAGGCCACCGCAAATATCCCCAGCGGTCCAACCCCCTGGACCAGGACCGAATCGCCCGACTGCAAACCGGAAAGATCGAAAGCATGGGCCGTCGTTGCCCCTGAGCAGGACGCGGGAACCAGGGTCGCCAGGTCTATATCCTTTTCGACCCGGAAAAAATCCGAGCGCCGATCGAGAAGCAGGTATTGCGCATAATTCCCCGTCAGGTAAGGCGGCTCGGCGCAGGAAGTGTGGATTCCGTGAACGAATCGATGGGGACAGAGGGAAGGGTCCGTCTTGACCTTGCAGAAATAGCAGTGGCCGCAGGTGACCCCCCGGGACCATAGAACCTTATCCCCCGTCTTTAGGGGAACTCCATAAACGTCCCTTTTCTCCCCCTTCATATCCGCTATTTCCCCCGCTCCCTCGTGCCCCAGGATCATAGGAAGACGGGTGCGCGGGTCTCTCCCTTCCCACATGTGCACGTCGGAACCGCAGACTCCAGCCGCTTCGATTTTGACCAGGATGTCTCCTTCCCGGAGCTTGGGCAGGGGGAAATATTTCGGGGTCAGAGGCTCCTTGAATTTTTCCAGGACCATTGCTTGAGCGTTCATGGCTCCGCCGTTATCAGCCGCGAATTGTGGGGGTAACCCTCCCGCCATGGCGGGACCCCTACAATCCCTCCCGGCGTGTCAGGTGATCCTAAGAAACTGGCATAGCGCCCGGTCCATCTCGTCCCTTGCGCAGACCGCGTTGTGCCGCTCGGGCAGGGACTTCAGCTCAGCCAGCTTGGCCGGGACCGGCTGTCCGCAGATGGTCGAAAGCTCATCCAATAGGGCGAATTCGTCCTTTCCCGAAGTGTCCCGCCCCAGAGCTTCCAGCACCGCCTGGTTGAATTTGAAGGGGCTGGCCGTCGACGCTAATAGGGCCGGAGTTTGGTCCCCGGTCTCCTGGCGGTATTTATGCAGAACGCTGTACCCTACGGCGGTGTGGGTATCCATCAAATATCCCTGCTGCTCGAAGGCCCCCCGGATGGCCGCGAGGGTTTCTTTTTGATCGGCGAAGCCGCCATAGAACAACTCCTGAAGCTCGTCCAACCCCCGCGGATCGATTTTATACCACCCCTGGACCCCAAGTTCTTTCATCCACCGAACGACCGCGTCCGCCTTTCGGCCGCTCAATTCGAAGAGCAAACGTTCCAGGTTGGAGGAAATGAGGATGTCCATGGAGGGCGATTCGGTCTTGAAGAATTCCCTCCGCCGGTCGTACACCCCGGTGCGGATGAATTCGGTGAGAACCCTATTTCGGTTGGAGGCGCAGATCAACCGGGAAACGGGAAGGCCGCAGCGGATGGCATAATAGGCCGCCAGGATGTTTCCGAAGTTTCCCGTGGGGACACAGATGAGAATGGGCTGGCCCTGCCGGACCCTGCCGGCTGCGACCAGATCATCGTACCCGGTAAAGTAATAAGCCACCTGCGGGGCCAGTCGTCCCCAGTTGATCGAGTTGGCCGAAGAAAGCTGAAACCCATGGGAAGAGAGTTTTCGGTTGAAGGCCGAATCGGAGAAGATTTGCTTAACCCCTGTCTGGGCATCGTCAAAATTTCCCTTGACGGCGCAGGCTCCCACATTTTTTCCCCTTTGGGTGACCATCTGGAGGCGCTGGATTTCGCTCACTCCGCCGTGCGGGTAGAAAACGAAGATGCGCACCCCCTCGGCGCCGGCAAAGCCCTCCAGGGCGGCCTTGCCCGTGTCTCCGGAAGTGGCCACCAGGATGACCACCTCGTACCTCTCCTTTTCCCCTTTCAGGGCGAAGGACAGCAGGCGGGGCATGAGCTGGAGGGCCATGTCTTTGAAGGCCTGAGTGGGGCCATGCCAGAGTTCTAAAACCGCGGTCCCATCTCCAAGGATTTTTATCGGGGCGGTTTGGGGGGACTCGAAGTTCTTTCCATAGGCCGCTCGACAGGCATTATTTAATTCTGCATCGGTGAAATCCGGGAGAAAGGGTGTCAGGATAACGACTGCCCGTTCGGCATAAGTTTTGTTTTGAGGACCTTCAAAGGGGGCCGAACCAAAAGAAGGGAAGGTGGAAGGAACATATAAGCCGTTATCTTCTGCTATGCCTTTGATAATCGCCTTTTTCGAAGGAATGGCCGGCGCAGACCCCCGAGTACTGATATATTCCATGAGATGAATACTATCATATCCCAGGTATCCTGACAACCCGGGGAGCCGAAAGATCGACAGAAGGTCAGGCTTTTCCCGGCCCGGAAGTCCCGCCTTTGGCGGGATTGCCCGGAAAAAGCATCGGGCCTCCATTTCGAATTGCGGATTTCGGATTTTTTGAAGAATTGAGCTTTTTGGCAAGAGCCTCCATATTTCGCAATATCTTCCTTTAGAGCAAGACATTTGCAGAAATCCCCCCGTTCCCCCCTTTGAAAAAGGGGGGCGGAGGGGGGATTTACGAAGGCCATTTCAGAAGGCTAAATCCATGCGGATTTCTTAGTTTTTTTTCGATCCGCATTCCGCCATCCTGGTTGGACGCCTCGAGCCTGCAGGACGACTGGGTTTTCTCTCACGCCCATACCCCGGAGCCTTTCAGTCCCATCGGCTCGGGGCGAAAAATCCGAGGGTCCATCTGTTGCAGGTCGGGAGATACGCGGAAATCGAACTGCACCGCAGGCTGGATGTCCCTCCGGACCTCCATTCCCGGGGCGATTTCGGTCAAAACCAGCCTGTCCCGGTCCAGGCGGAAGACGGCTCTTTCGCTAATATAGACCACTTCCTGTCCCTTCTCCCGGGCAAAGGCCGCGTCAAAGGTCCGTTGTTGCAGCTCCCGCACGGCCTTGATGACTTTCCCCTCTTTCACAATCCTGAGAAGGCCGTCAGAAATTTCTCCTTCGATTCCCGCGGCCGTGAGAGTCCCGCAGAAGATGATCCTCTTGACGCGGTGCAGAATGTCGATGAACCCTCCGGCCCCCGAGAGGGCATGGGGAACTTTGTTCAGGCGGCTCACGTTCACATTTCCTTGCCCGTCCACTTCGGCAAAGGCCATGGAAGCCGCATCGATTCCGCCCCCGGTCAGGAAATCGAATTGGGAGGCGGAGTCGATGATGGCCTCCGGGTTCATGGCCGCGCCGAATTGAAGCCCGGAGAGGGGAATCCCCCCGATGGCCCCGTGTTCGATGGTGAAGGTAACCTTTTCGATCAGGCCTTCTTCGGCGGCAATGGGCGAAATGAGCGATGGGATGCCGAAGCCCAGGTTGACGATATCCCCCTTGCGCAACTCCATCAATGCCCTGCGGGCGGCCACTTTCTCGATGCTCAGGGGGACCGGGTCGATCTGACCCAGGGGCTTTTTCATCTCCCCGCTCACCGCTGGGTCGTAATCGATCCCCGTGGCCTGTTTCTGGTTTTCATCGACCACTACGGCATCGACCAGGATACCGGGGATTCTCACCATCTGAGGGTTCAAATGCCCCCGGGGAGCGACCCTTTTAACCTGGGCGATCACCTTGCCCCCGCAATTGTGGGCGGCCATGGCCAAGGGAAGCATGACGGAAAAGGACCCTTCATGTTCCATCGATATATTTCCCTGCTCATCCGCGGTCGTCCCCCGGATGATCGCCGCATGAACGGGGAAGGAACGATAGAAAAGGTATTCCTTTCCACCAAGCTGGAGGATGTCGATCAAATCCTCGCGGGTTCTGTCGTTCATCTTCGCCCCACTGAGCCGGGGGTCCACGAAGGTCCTCAAGCCCACTTGGGTGATCAATCCCGGCCTTTGGGCGGCAATCTCCCGGTGAAGGTGCATGAGGACGCCCATGGGAAAGTTGTAGGCCTCCACCCGATTCTGATGGACCATCGCCACCAGCTTCGGAGGGGCGGAAGAAGCGGGAGCGGTCACATAAGACCCTCCGATAACTCGCCGCACCATTCCTTCATGGGCCAAGTGGTCGGCCCCGGCCAGCCCGTACACGTCCCCCACGGCCACCGGGAAAACGGCGGTCAGGTCGCGGGGAGAACCAGTTTCCAGGAACCTTTTTTCCAGGGCGCCCAGCACCTTTTCGGGCACCAGCGCCCCGATAATGCCGCAGACCGAAACCGTATCTCCATTCCGGATCAGCTTGGCCGCCTCTTCAGCGGCCATGAACTTGCCGGCCATTTTTTGTTCCTCCTCCGTTTTTTCCGGTCAGGCTTGATGATCTCGTAAAAAGTCAAATTCCAATAAAGTATCATTCCGGTGAAAGCCGGAATATCTCTTGAATTCAATAAGTTCTGGACCCATGCTTCCGCCGGGGTGACGGTCTGGGGGATTTTTTACGAATTCATCAGGCTTGCCCGCGCCGGATCATGATCGTTTTGAATCCCGATTGGATCACCGTGTTGTCTTCCTTCAAGACCTGGAAGAAAAATCGAATCACCCCCCGGTCCGGCTTGCTCCGGCTGGGGGTCTTTTCGGCCACCCGGACTTTAACCCGGATCGTATCGCCCAGGAAGAAAGGGGCCTCGAACTTCCAGGAATCGATTCCCAGAAAGGCAACGGCCGTTCCCTCCACCAGACCCAGACGGAAGAATAACCCGTGGGAAACGGCCAAGCCGAGCAGCCCGTGGCCGATCCGTCTCCCAAACTGGGTCGTTTTGCCGAAGGCTTCGCTAGTATGCAACTCGTTGTAATCCCCGCTCATAGCCGCGAACATAACCACATCGGTTTCCGTCAGGGTGCGCGTGGGGGTAACATACTCCTCGCCCACGACGAAATCGTCGAAGAACTTGCCGGACATGGTTTTCCTCCCGTCGAGTTAGGCCTTCAGCCCCAGATCCATCCCTTGGCCCCGAAGGGCATCCTGAATTTCATTTATTTTGAGTTCTGAAGGTGGCCTCCCTTGAGCGAGAGCCAGAGCCGCCGCCGTTCCCGCGGCCTGCCCGGTTGCCGAACAAACCGGAATCAGGCGAAGTTGGCCCAGGATCTCTTCTTCCGCCGACAGACACCTTCCCGCCACCAATAGGTTCTCCACTTTTTGGGGAAGAATGGAACCGAAAGGAAGTCTCAGGGTCCTATAGGCGTAAGGCTTTACCACCGTGTCGGGAAAGACCCTTTTCTGGACCTCCTCCCCGGAGGGGGAAGCCAACCCGATAATCTGGCGGGTCGCCCGCACGCCCGTTTGCGTAGAAGTCATCTCGATTCTCGATTTTTCAAATCCTGGGACGTTCTCTTTCAAGAATTTGGCCAGGCGCATGGCATGTTCCCGGGTGACGACTTCGGCCCGGGTCAAATCCTTTGGATCGGTGCCATCCATATTCATCAAGTTCCCGGACCAGACATTGATCTCCCCGTCATATACCAACTTTTCCGCATGCACGCCCGGGGCCCCGAATTCCCTCTCGATGCCCAAATCAAAGGGCAAAGCCCCGCGTTCGATCGCCCCCTTCACCACGCTCCGGAGGTTCCCCCAATTTCCCATTCCCTCCAGCACCCGGGGAATATCCACCCCCACCATGTTGAACATCATGGTCATGGGCTTCTTCAGCAAACGGAAGGGAGCCCCGGCAAAGGCGCAGATGTCCGCGTCCCCTGTCGCATCCACTACCATCCGGGTCAACACGGCCTGCCTTCCAGCCTTGCTTTCCAAAACGACGGCCCGGATCTTCTTTCCTTCCATAATCGTCCCGGCTATGTAAACATGGAACAGGAAATCGACGCCATTCTCCTGCAGCATGCGGATGAATTCGTACTTTACGAACTCCGGGTCTATGGCGTGCATTCCCAGCCATTCCGATTCCTCGCCCGAATGTCGGCAGGGAACATACACCCCCCGGTCTTTCATCCTCCCGCCGATTTCCCGGTTTATCCCGTTGTCCAGGGGAGGGGTGGTGATGACCAGGGCCGAAGTCACCAGCCCGCCCAAAAACCCGTATTTCTCGAGAAGCATGACCTTGGCTCCGAGTCGAGCGGCGCACACCGCCGCCGAAACCCCGGCAAAGCCCCCTCCGCATACGAGAAGATCGACCTCTCCTGCAACAGGAACTTTTCTCTCCGGCTCCATGATCCAATTCATTATCATCTCCTTTGGGGCGGGTGGTTCATTCCAGGCCGTGTAGTAAAACCATTGTATCCTGAAGGGGAGATTTTTCAAGCGTGTGAATGGTCAAACGCATTCATTCCCGGTTATTCTGATTGACCCCAGACCGCCTCTGTACTATTTTTTAAAGGAGTCGGAGCTAAGTTTTTGGGGAAAGTCGGGAGGGATTCAAGAAAAGGGGGCCCCAAATTCCCGTCGTAGGGGCGATTCACGAATCGCCCTACCAGGAGCTCATGGAAAAGTCCCGAGGACGAGAAGAGAGGAGCAAGGAAAGAGGGAAAAAATGCAAGGAATTCTATTTACCAGAGCGAAGGCGGAACAGAAGCGGGTGGAGCAGGAATGGGGGAGCCTGACCTGGCTCGCGAGCAAAGAGCTTACAAAATCCGACGATATCACCGTGGGACTGGTGGTGATCAAAAAGGGGCAATCGAACCCGCGGCATATCCACGGCAATTGTTCCGAGGTAATCCACCTCCAGAAGGGTCGGCTCAAACACTTCGTCGACAAAGATTTTGTTTTCATGGAACCCGGAGACACCCTGGTGGTCCCCACCGGCGTTGACCATTACGCTCTAAACATAGGCGATGAAGACGCGGTCATGATCGTCGCTTACCCCTCGGGTCAGCGTCATTTTCAGGCTGTACCCTAGATTCGCCCAAATGATCGGTTTTCCCTCCACTTATGAACAGTATCGGTGGCTCTTCGCCCTGGCTCTGACCCTCCATAACCTGGAGGAGGCCATTTGGTTTTCGAAATGGTCACAGCATGCCGGAAGATGGCACCCCAAGGCAAGTAAAATCCAGTTCCGATTTGCGGTACTGATTTTAACCCTTTTGGCCTACGGGATCGTTCTTGGGAGCTATTGGGGAGGGAAGGGAAGCCTGGGAGATTATCTTCTCAGCGGGTACGCCTTCACCATGCTCCTCAACGCTTTCTTCCCGCACCTGATTGCCACCATCGGCCTTCGCCGCTACGCGCCAGGCCTCATCACTGCCTTAGGTTTGAATGTCCCGGTGATGTCCATGCTCCTTTTCCGCGGTCTTGAGGAACAATATGTTTCCCTTAGCGCCTTTATGATCTCCGGCGTCGCCTTCACCGCTGTCATCGTCGCAATCATCCCCGTTTTATTCCGTATCGGCCGATATTTTGAGAAATGATTCCCCCACCTCCGCGCCTTCCCACTGAATGTCATGGTGCAAGACCCGCTTAATTCCTGCCTCTGTCCTTTAAAAAAAAATAAGGAGCGATGTAACCTTTTCCCAACCAAAGCCCACTATTGGGTGTGCATCCGAAAACCCGAAAATTCCCCTCCCCATCGATGGGGGAGGGTTAGGGTAGGGGTGATAATCGCTTAGAATAGTTAAGGATTCCCTTTCCATTCCCCCTCACCCCGCCCCTCTCCCGCAAGGGGAGAGGGAGTTTCTGGATGAACACTATGTAGCCGAAAAACTCTGGATTAAACCTGGTAACAGGAAAAAAAGTTTCACCCTGAAAGGAGATTGCCTATGAACAAGAAACGCTGGATTCTGGTAATTGCCATAATCGTTGTGGCTGTGGGCGGTTTCGGTCTGGTTTCTTACGCCGGCCGCCATTTTCCGGGCCCGATGGGCCTGGGGCCTATGTATCGGCTGAACCTGCTGAGCGAAGAGCTGGGGTTCACGGATGATCAGCGGGCCGCCCTTAAGAACCTCTTCAAAGAGCATCGCAAAGACATCCAGCCTCTTGCAGAAACGATGATGGCCAGGAAGCGGGCCCTCTTGGAACTCGTGCTCGCGGGAAATTCGGACCCAGATGCGATACGCAAGGCCTCTGCAGACCTGGGCAATGCCATTGCCGACGCAGCAGTCGAGGCTTCTTCGCTGGCTCGCCAGGCCCAAGCCATCCTGACCCCCGATCAATGGAAGAAATTCCAGGATATGCGCCAAAGCCGCCAAAGATCTTTCGACGCTGCCCTGCGCGAGTGGCGGGAGAAGGGTCCCGGATTCTAAATCCCACAGGATGCGGGAAAACGACGCTAGGTCGTCAATCCCGCCAAAGCGGGAGTCCAGATAGTATGAAAAGGAATGGACTCCCGCCTCCCCGGGAATGACAACTCTGGCCTGAAAAAGAGCCTTTCCGCATTCTGCCAAATCCGAAATGAAACCGTCTTCTCCTTTTTATGCTATAGTAGGCCCCGACAGGGCTTTGGCAAACATATTCGAGAGCAGAATGGATTTGGAGCAAATAGATTCAGAAGCGGACCGACAAGACATTGCCGGCAGCTTGGCGGGGGACGGCGAAGCCTATGCCCGGCTGGTCCGCCGGTATCAAGACCGGATGGCCGCGCAGATGTGGCGTTTCACCCGGGACCCCATCGTTCTCGAACAACTCGTGCAGGACATTTTCGTCGAGGCCTTCGTGAGCCTCAAGGGATTCCGCGGCCGGGCCCCTTTTCTGCACTGGCTGCGCCGGGTCGGCACCCGTGTCGGTTATCGCTATTGGAAATCGCGGGCCTTGGACCGAGAGCAGGGAGAGGCATTGACGCAAGCGGCCCTGAACCGAGCCGCCGTTCCCGAAGACATGACTCCTTCTGAAGCTGCCGAGTTGCTCCACCGCCTGTTCGAGAAACTTCCGCCGCCGGACCGGCTGGTGTTGACCCTTTTCTACTTTGAGGATTGTGATCTCGGTGAAATCTCCGTCCGCGCAGGCTGGACCCGCACTCTGGTGAAAGTTCGCTTGCACCGGGCGAGGAAGAGGCTGAAAGCGCTCCTAAATAAGGCTGGAATCGGGAGGACATGAAATGACTGATCCTTTAAAACTCCTGGAAGAATTATCCGCCCGTGCCCGCCGGGAAGCCCCTCCCCGCGTAGACATCTCCCGGCGCGTGGTGCTCAAGCTCCAAGGGGAAGTTCCAACCCCCGTCTGGCCCATGGCCCTCATCGCCACAAGCGCGGCGGTCGGGGCCGCGGTGGTCTTAAACATGAGTATGCCGCTGATCGAGATGCTCACCGATCCCCTGAGTGTTTTCTTTGTGATGGCAGTGAATGCCCTGCCGTGAGGAGCCGCCCATGGAACAAGAAAAACCAGCCGATCAACTTGCCAAACCCCGCCGCCGCCGATGGCTTCGTACGGTGCTGTTGGCCACAGCCATTTTCATATGCGGCGCCCTGGTGGGAGGCGGACTGACTTTCAAGGTCATCGCCAGCGGGTATAAGCGGTCTTTTCAGGACCCTGCCGTCCTGGCCGAGGAGATTACCCAACGGATGAAACGCCAGCTCCATTTGACCGATGCCCAGGTCCAACGGGTTGGGAAAATCATCCTGGAACAGCAGATGGCCTTTCAGTCCCTGCGCAAAGAGTTCCGGCCGCGGCTCGACGATCAGATCGAAAAAAACCGCCGGGAACTGGCGGCGGTTCTCACCCCGGAACAGGCCCGGAAGTGGGAGAAACGCTTCGCCCGCATCCAACGATTTTGGCTGCCGCCGCTGCCTGGAGATTCTCGGGACTTTTCTCCCAGCCCGAAAGAGAAGTAGAAATCCCTATGCACTACCAACGGCATGAACAATCGCCTGTCTGGAAAATTCATGTCGTTCCCGGTAATATTACCGCCAGGTCATGAAGGAGCCCGCGCATAGAGCGCAGCGCAGGAGGGAAGCCGATATGGTCTCCGAGAAAGCACGTACAAAAGAAAAACATAAGCGGGACGATCTCACCGGCGAGCATGCCTTTGGCGACGCCGGACAAATCATCTTGGCCTGCCTATTTCTAGGGGTCTGGATCGCCGATACTTTCTTTTTCCAGTATACGACTTTCCTCAACGGATATGTCCCCTTCGTGGCAAGGATCCCCTTGGGAGCCCTTCTGCTCATTCTTTCGGCCTATCTGGCAAGAACAGGTCTGGCAATCGTATTTGGCGATAGAAGGGAAACGCCTGCAGTGATCCGAAAAAGCGTCTTCGGCGTCGTCCGCCACCCCGTATACCTGTCCGAAATTCTTTTTTATCTTGGTCTTCTGATGCTGGGCCTTTCCTTGGCTGCCGCTGGGGTGGGGGGGGTTACGATTGTGTTTCTGCACTATATTTCGAAATACGAAGAGAAGCTGCTTCTTGCCCGGTTTGGGGAAGACTACGCAAAATACATGCAGGAAGTGCCCATGTGGCTTCCTCGCTTTTGGAAGAGTTGAAAGGGAGGAATACATTGTAGGGCTTTTTCATTTGACTCATGTCGACATTTCGAAACCGAAAATCCCCTCTCCCCTTCGTGGGAGAGGGTCGGAGTGAGGGGGATTGAGGGGAGAATGACGAGATCCCGAAGGCTTTACCCGATCTGCGATCGCCCGCCCGGCCAGGTTTCGTATCCCGCTTCTTAGGCTTCGAAATTACGACTCGGGGGATCAACCCAACGTGATTGCAGGCTTTCCACATGACGGGAATCCTCCCGTAATACCCAATACCTTTTGAATTACTAATTTAACCCATGCGTTCGGCCAAAGGCCCTTTTGGCTTTCCGCTTCCCTTGAATTCGATGTAATGTCTGCTCCCCGGTCGTATGGCTTGTCTCACGATCAACACCGTTCCAATATTGGTTTCAAACTGCGGCTGGTTCATGGGCCAATACCGGTCGGTTACTCCGTTGCCAAACCATTCGGTCTCGCCATTGGCAGAGCGATTATAGGTTACATTAACCGGGATTTCCAGGAATCCGGACTGCATGATGCCTTTCCATTTACCCATGGTCCACCCTCCTCGATCGTTTGCTGAGTATCCTAACAGAATAACGAAGACATTCACCACCCATTCTCCGGCTGGGCATTTCTTAGAGTCCGCGATTTATGAATTTCCTGCATTGCAGGGAGCGGGGATTCTCACCTCGACGGAGTGTTCCCGACGATCATCCAGCATGGGAATCGCGCGGTCGGGACGCTCGACGCCATCCAAGGGTACGCGGGTCTCCCCATTTCCGCCGCGGGTTTGCAGAAGGGAGATGTGGTAGACCGTCTCCCGGTACCGGTAGTACACCTTGAACGCCTTCCAATACGCGGGGAGGCACGGGTCAATCGCCGCAAATTCTCAAGAGGAGATCGGTGCCCCCCTGTCGCGCCTTCGAGCTTCGGCGATCGGCTGCCGATCAGGTAAAATCCTACATGGGATACTTGAACCTCACTGTGATCCTTGGGAAAGGACTCCCGGGCCATATGCGCGATGTCCAGAATCAGGCTCTTCGGGTCTTTCTCGGCTGTCTCGTTCATTTGGTCCGCCCACTTATCGGCGCGGTTCCGCTCAACCCGCCCAGCGAAATCCGGCGATTGGCCGTGACTGCCTTGGCCGGCAAATTGCAGGCTCCGATGAGCACCCTTTCATTCTCCGCCAGCCGGGTCAGAAGCCGGTCCGGCGCGCCTCCCAAACCCAATGCGTGGGAGTCGGCCAGGGCTTTGCCATGCTGCTTCATCTGTTCGCTGCTGAACAGTTCCCCTCGCAACGGGCCCTCGGCAGCGGAGAATTTTGAGGCCAACCCGTTTCCACGAAGGCGTTATCCCCAATGGATCAAAGGTTCCCGAATGGTCCGGCTGCTTGCCTGCAAATTTGGGGTCTCCTTCTTGGGCTGAAAAACGGTTAAAGAAAAGGGAGTGATCGAAAGAGGGCAATCCGAAATGGTGAATTTCGGAATGAATCTCAATCGAAGGGAGGCCGATCAGGACATCTTAGTGTAGCATATCCCTTTGCCGAATACGATTGATTTAACGCGTTGAAAATTGCCGCTGAATGGCGATCGCCTTTCGTTGTACTTTTTTCCAGTCATCCACCTGGAGTTGGCCGGACCTATTTGATTTTTTCATAGGCTTTGCTTAAGGTATGCATGCTTATTCATCTAGCAGGAAGGTTGACAACGTCATGAACGCGTCCTAATATCCTTGCATCCCGAATCGCCGGAAACCTTGTTCAAGCCTTTACGGGCGGTTTTTTATCGGACCGTTTTTTCACCGGGAAATGTTGACAAAACGTAGTCGAGGGATTAAGGAAGGCCAGGGCCATGGTGAAGGGGGAGGAGAGCAGATGATAAACCTAACCATTGCCAAGAAGTATGCGAAGGCCCTTTTGGAGATCGGCTTACAGGATGGAAATGATGAAACTCTGGGGCAAGATTTGAATAAAATGGCGGATTGGCTCAAGGAGAGCAAGGAACTTCGAGTCGCTCTCGGGAGCCCGGTATTTCCGAAGCTGATTCGGAAGGCGATCGGCAGAGGGATCGCTGAAAGGCTCGGCCTGGCGGCGACGACCATTGGATTCGTCGAGCTTCTGATCCAGAAGAAACGGATGGGCCTCTTTTCCGAGATCACCCGGGTTTATGGGGACCTCGAGGATGAAGTGGCCGGCCGTACCCGCGCCACCTTCATTATTCCCCTGGAGCTTCCCTCCGATCTCGTGCAGGAGATAAGGAACCTGATGGCGTCTTTGACCGGCAAAGAGGTCATCCTTCCCTTGGAAAAAGACCCTTCCTTGATCGGTGGGTTCTTGATGAAAATCGGGAATATCGTATACGAGGGGAGCCTCAAGGCCCAGATTGGGAAACTTCGGGAGAACCTGTATAAGGAATGAGCGATGGCGATACAGGTTCCAGCCGAGCGGGGTTGGGGGGATTCCAGTGATAGGTGTCCAAGGGGGCGCAGATGGAGAGGGACATGGGGATTTAAGGCGATACCGGCCATGAGGCTCGAATTGTGGTCCCTTTCCCCCGGGTGGATTCGATCGAAAAAGATCCCCCCGAAAGAAGCGTTCGTTCCCTCATGCCGGCGAGACCCAATCCCTTCTCGGGACTCATCCGGGAGTATACGGCATTCAAATCGAATCCCTGGCCGTAGTCCTGGAGGCTAAATTCTATATGGTCTTTTTCTCTCTGCAGGGTGAGGTTGACGAGATTCGCTTTGCTGTGCTTAGAGATGTTATTCAGGGCTTCCTGCATAACCCGATAAATGACGGTTTTTACCGGATTGGCCACGTCATTTTCCTGGATATGGATCTTGGTCTCGATGCGAATAGCCGGATTGGCCTTCTGAAATTCCCGGCAAAACCAGCTAATGGTCGCCAGAATGCCCAAATCATCCAGGAGGGCGGGCCGCAGGTTCATTTGGATCCTGCGGGTTTCTTCTATCCCGACTTGAATAATGGGAAGGATATCCTCCAAGGGCGCGGTAATCTCTTTCCCAAGCCGTCCCAGAATGTTTTCCACTCGGTGTTTCACGATTACCCAGTGTTGCCCAACGCCATCATGGATTTCCTGAGCGATTCGTTTCCTTTCCGTTTCCTCGGCCTGGAGGAGTTTAAAGGAAACATCCTGGAGTTGCTCCCGCGTTCTCTTCAGTTCTTCCTCCGAATGCCGGTGTTCCATTTTTTCGAAATGCAATATTTCACCGACGCTGGCCCGTTCTTTCTCTCTTTCCTGGGTCCAGCGGACCTCCTCCTCAGCGTGCTGGCGAGCCTGATTATTTTTCTCTTTCTTGATAACCTGACGCGCTTCTTCGACTTCTTGAAGGCGGGTTCGGAGGGTTTTTAATTCTTCAAGAAGTTCTTCTCTGGTTTTAGAATCATCCTCCATACCGCCCCCCCTTTTCTCCTTATTTTTTTCATGAAAAAGAAAAAGTCAAGAGAAATTTATCGCCGGAGCAGGCGAGGTAAAATGTGGGGTGGTTTTCTTGAAGGTCCCCCCTTCGATGATCATGGACCTTTATCCGAAGAGGCTTTTCCCTTGGGCTTGATATTCTCCGCTTCTCCAGCGCGCTTTCCATAACGTAGCCGAATCGCCTTTACGAGAATAAAAAAGCCGGTCCAACCCAGCAAGCCCCCTGCCGCATAGGAGATGATCCAGGGAAAATAGAAGGCAATAAATGACAGGAGGCAAATAAACATCCCGAATTTCAGGAGGGAAGATGATTCTGCCCGGCCCAGGATTCTTTTCCCTGTGACCGTGGCATTCAGGGCGCTCCCGACGCGGGCCACACCGGAAAGCACACCTCTGCCGCTTCCTCTTATTACCCCCGATCGCTTCCTCTGGGAAAGAGGTTGGAGGGGGCGGACCTTGTTGCCTCTGCCGATTACGATCTCGGTCGCCTGGGCCAAGTCCTCCAGGAACATCTCGCTCATTTCCTGGGCGAGATCTTCATCTTCGATGACCACATCCAGTTCCCAATTGCCGATCCAGCTGGAAATGTTCAAGTTGGTGGAACCGATCCGAGCCCAGCGTCCATCCGCGACCGCCGTCTTGGCATGGATCATCGATCCGTTCCACTCGAAGACCCGGACTCCCGCTTCCAGAAGCGATCGATACATGGTGCGGGAAAAGCTGGCAACCCATTGGAGGTCGCTTCCGTGGGGTACCAGCAGGCGGACGTCCACTCCGCCCAGGGCCGCCGCCCGGAGGGCTTGGAGGTAAGAACTTGTGGCAATGAAGTAGGCATCGGTCAACCACAACGTCTGGCGCACGGTGGCGGCCAGCATCAAATCCAACCGGTAGATTCCCGTCGTTTCCGGGGAGGCCGCCACGATGCGCAAAGATACCGGCCCGGCCTTCGACAAGTCCTCCCGGCGGGGAAGTTCTTCGAAGGGAATGGACCCGCCCGCCAATTTCCACGCGGCGGCGAAGGCCGCCTCGACATCGGCCACCGCCGGGCCGCAAATCTCCACCCCCGTGTCACGCCAGGGGGGAATCTTTTTCTCCGGATTCCCGATCCAGGCATCTCCGATGCAAAGGCCGGATAGAAAGGCCTTCGAGCCATCCGCGCTGATCAATTTCCGATGATCGCGGCTGAACCATTCAAAAAAGCTGTTCATTCCCGGCGGATTGGCAACCCGAACCTCCCCCCCTGCCTCACGGAGAGGCTTCCACATCCACCTGCCCAAAAGACTCAGCGAGCCGAACCAGTCATAGATCACCCGGACTTTCACCCCTTCCCGGGCCTTGGCTGCCAGGAGATCCCGGAAATGGCGGCCGCTCCTATCGTTATGGATAATGTACATTTCTATGTGAATCGTCTTTCGGGCCCCCTGAATCGCCGCCTCCCATGCAGGGTAATTTTCCCGAGCATCCCGGAGGATACGCAGATGATTCCCGTGTATCAGATCCGCCCCCGTTGCCCGAAACAACTCTTCATTACTCAGTTGACTTTGCAGGTCCTCGCCCCTTTTCTTCATGGGGATCTCCCGCCGGATTAGGGTCGCCCCCGTTTCGATCCATTTTCATCCATCGTTTCCAGGCGTCTTCCGATCCGGTGCGAAATGTATCCCCCGCTTCCCAAATTCCTTTCTGTTTTTTTCCATCGGCAACGATGGGGCTTCCCAGTAGTCAAATTCGCCCGGCGAGGAAACCTTCTTTGCATGGGGACTCCGAAAGGTGAATTCAACATCTTTTTCCCTTGGGGCAAGGAATTCCCCCTTTTTTCCGGGGTCCTCCATGTCGGCGTCCTCCTTTCCGAACAATTTCAGGCAGGGAAGATGGGAGGGAATTGGTATTCGCCGGAAAGGCTCATGGGCGAATTCATGGCTCAGGACAGTGGGTTTATTTATCCATCTCTGGAGTCCGCGAGCCCGCCTTCGGGGGTTCTTCGAAAAAGTCAAAAACGCTTTTCTCTCCCGTCAAGACTTGCGTCGACCCGTCCAAAGACTGCAATATCACCACTTGATCCGTTCTCTTCTTCACCTCAAAGATATGCCCAGTTGATCGGTACTTGAGCGTTTCCCCTTCTTCGAAAAGAACCCTCATGTTTCCCCCCTTTCTTTTCCCCCTTCGAAGAAAAAGCGGCGCACTGGCTTCGATTCTCCAGAATCATCGGATCAGAAATATCTCCGCAGAGCATACACCTCCAGCCCCAGAAAGGGTCCCCGGGGCCGTAATACCGTTCCTGGACCATCACCGCGTTACAACGTTGGCATCGCATCGCATCCCTCCCGGAAAACCCTTTTTGATATTCACTGCCTGAAGGAAACCCAACTGATTGGCTATTGTCGTCTGGGCGCAGCAGGCGGGAGATGTCGCCTTTTTCCCGCCGTAGCTTCATCTTTTTTTGATACTTCACCTTTTCCGGCAAGGGTCCAAATCCTACCAATCATCTTCGTCCCTGAATAACCCGGACCACCACCACAACGATGGCGATGACCAGCAGGACGTGAACAAATCCGCCAATCGTGTAGCCACTGACCAATCCCAGCAGCCACAAAATTAAGAGAATGACAAAAATGGTCCACAGCATTTTCGGCTCCTTTCTCGGGTGATAAACTTACCACTTCGTGATGGTTGGACTTTTTTATTCCTGGAGGCTCCTGTAAAAGAACCGATCCATGTCCCTCCCGTGAAAACGGGGGTCCAGATTTCCCTTGCCGCTGAAATAATAATTGTCTGGCCATAGAAGACTCGCGTGCCAATCAGCGAACCAACCCGAGAATGCCAAATAAGATGAGATAGATGGCAACGATATAGCTCAATAGTCTCGGGACGAGGAGAATCGAGATTCCCGCGATTAGAGCAACCACTGGCTGGGCGATTATGCTGAAATGCATGTTACCCCACTTCCTTTATAAGCTCTGCATGAGCCGAGATTTCCCCAATTCATAGGCGGCGATCGGGGGGGTTCTGTATTTTGCCGAACTTTGTTCATATCCCTTTGCCCCCTTAGATCTTCCCCAGCAGCAACAGGATGATCAAGATCAGAAGGATCAATCCGATTCCGCCGCTGGGATAGGGTCCCCAGGACTTACTGTGGCCCCAGGTGGGCAGGGTGCCGACGAGCAGGATGAGCAAGATGACAACCAGGATAACTCCCATGACATTCCTCCTGTCCTTTACCTTTAAAGCACAACCGTTTATTCGGTTGCCCGGCGCACGTTAGGCCCCTTTACTACTTCCCCAGGACTTTTTCGATTTGGCCTATCTTTTCCTGAATTTTGCCGGCTCTCTTTTCGTCTTTGCCTTCGGCTTCCAGCTTGGGATTCATAGTTAGTTTGCCGGCAATCTCCTTGAGCTTACCCCTCGCTTTGTGAAAATTGCCATCCGTTTGGTTTTTCGTGCTGGGTTTCATGGTATTCCTCCTGTCGGAATTTGGCTTGACGGGTGGTACGTTGGCCCGCGTCATCCCGGTCATTAAACTGCCGGCTGGGATTGCTCCGTGCGCTTCTCAGCAAGACCCCTCATTCGGGTGGTGACCAGGATCATGCAAATCGTATCTGCAAATGACCGGCCAACAACCCGGGCAAGGAAGGAGCTTAGAATCATCCTTTAATAACAGGGGATTAGATGAATAGGAGAGAAGGGGGGGGAGGTTAAAACGATTTGTTATGCCTCCATATTTGGTGGAACCTCCAGATATTGAGGGAACCTTTGAGGGGAGACAGGCTGCTTCATGAGATTAAAGACCTATTCGAAGGCAATCGCTTAAGGGGGATGCCTATTTCAGGGATTCTGGCCATTTGTTCCGATTCATTCCGGCTCCCCCCGGGGGGGCGAAGCTGGAGCTAAAAGATGGGCTTTCTACAAATCGAGTGGATGTTTTTAGTCCCTTACAAGCTGAGTTAATCTCAAAATGGTTACAAAGTTAGATTCCAACTGTTATAGGGTTGGCGAGAGAAGGGATAACGACCAGCGTTTTGAGCTTCATGGCGGTGGTCACC
>JACAEW010000269.1 GCA_013388675.1 Syntrophaceae bacterium
AAACAGGGACAACCCCATTCATTTCCGACGCGACCCGTTGGAAGAGCCGCTGCCTCAGGATGTCCTGCCCCGGGCGGGATGCCGCCCTGGGCCCGGCCAACTCACTTCCGGCAGGGGTAGACCCGGGAAGCTCAATATCTTCCTCAAGCACCCACTGGATTGGGAGAAGACCCATTATTCTGAAGCAATCAAAAAAGCTCTCCTCCCTTTGAAAAAGGGAGGACGGGAGGGATTTTTGGGGAAGCCTTTTTGAATGGCTAAACCGCCATGAAATTCTCCTCTTGTCTATTCGCCCACGGAAAGGGAAAGGAATTGTCACCGGCAATTCAAAAGGTTTTCCCTGAAGAGCTTTCACCCCGTTAACCGGGTCCACCGGGAAGGTCCTTATAGGGCTGACTATCTCCCTTCGTCCCCGTCAAAGACCTGCTCTCGGGTCCATGAAGAGCCGATGGTCTAGGACCCGCCGCCTTCCCGGCATCGGCGAAAGGCGGATTCGAATGCCTCGATCAGCGCCTGGGCGTCCCGCGCTGCCGATGCCTCCTGGCGCACCTGGCGCACCAGTTCGAGGAACTGCGCAACCTGCCCGCTTGGGGCGAGGGATTGGGTTAGGGCGAGCTGGTCCAGCATCAGGGTGCAGCCCGGACCATCGGACCAGGCGGAGAGCTGCGACCAGTAGGACGAGTCGTCCCCGCTCCCGGAGGGCGGAAGGCCCGCGACCGCCTGCGCCGTCGCACCCGCGGCCGCAGAGCCGACTCCCGATGGAAGCTGGCCGCCGGCTTCGGCGCCGCCGAGGGCCGCAGTGGTTGGGCCGAGAGCGTCTTGCACCAAACGCTGCTTTGCCTCGGCTGAGGCCCGACCCCGGTCCCTGCGCTCTCGCTCCCGTGCGGCCTCCCGGGCCAACGCGTCGCAGTCCTGGGCAGTGCGCCGCAGGTCCCAGCGCAGCGTCGTATGCTCGTCCACCCGCTGCTTCCCGCGAAGGCTTTCCACCCGGGCGCTCGCAGCCCGCCCCACGCCCTTGGCGGACTCGCCGGCGATGGTCCAATTGGAAACCGAGCTATGGACGGCGGCCGGCTCCTCCGGGCCGCAACCGCCCGTCGTGCGGCCGGTGCTGGTAAAGCGTTGGGTTCCGCCCTCGACCTGCGGGAACTCGACCCGGACCGTATAACCTCCCTCCCCATCCAGCTCGACCGTGACGGTCGCCACCCCTCGCCCGCTGCCGCTGCTTTGAATGGTAAGGCGCTGGGTCCGTGAGTAGGGACGACTCGGCTCCGGTTGCAGCAATGTCCCGCCGCACCCGATTTGGCCCGAACAGGCCTCGGTGGTTTCCATGAGCGCGCCGGCGCTGATCTCCGCGGGCGCCTCCGCCGCACCGGGGTGCAGAGTCGCCTTGGCGCGGTACGTGTTCCGTACCCGCTCGCTCCCTGCGCAGGTTACCTGACCCTTACCATCGTCGGCCCTCCGCTCGGTGTATTCGAAGGAGCGCTCGAGCGTTACCATCCCGGACCAGGAAGGCTCCGCGGGCCAGGCAAGCGAACTGTGGGCCAGGAAGGCAAGCAGGAGGATCGCCCCCCGGGTGATTCTCTTGCCGGAATCGTAAGGGAAGCTCGACGTTGCCAAGAAGCCCCAGGAGATTTTCAATGGAGTTACCTTGGAACCGGGTGAAACTCCAGATTGGGCCACATCCTTTGCAGGGATCATTTCTTTTTCGGCGGCCTCGAAGGAATCGGCGGCATCTGGGGCATCTCGAACTTTTGGGGTGTTTCGGTAAGCTGCGTCTTGGCGCCGGCTCCATACCCGAGAAGAACCAGCTCGGAATCTTTTGATTTTGATTTCACAACCCCAAAAAGAGCGACATCCTTATGAATCCAGGTATCCTCGACGAAATCTTCAAATTGGTACTGTATATGTCGCGCCGTAAAGTTTCCCGCGGGGACCTTGATCGATTCCGTTCCTTTATCGATGGTCTTTCCCTTTTCTTCCTCTTCTCCGGAACCCTGCATCATCTGAACGGGCATTTCCATGGCCGGCTCGTTGCCCATTTTAATGATGATTCTCTTTATGTTTTTGGGGTCTTCGGGATTCCCGGAAACGAGCATTTTGGAAATGGTGCGTCCTTCCTGTTTGGTTTCGATGATCGTCTCGAACCAGTAAGCATCCCCTTCTTTGCCCACAATGGCAATTTTCATCTTTGAGGTTGGCCTTCCGCTCTCCGACATCTGGTATTCCGCCCAACCTCCCACGACGGGTTTGAAGTCCGAATAAAACTTCGGACCGACCGACTTCTCCCTCTGGGCTTGGGCCAGGGAAACGGAAAACATACCGAGAATGATAGATACGATAAAGAGTGTTTTTTTCACGTTGCTCCTCCTATGGATTATGTTCCTGGGCCTAACAATCATTTCGATTCTGTGATGCGCAAAAGATATTTACCGGTTTAAGGTGCTGACCGGGGTAAAAACTCTCCCCTTGCCCCCTCCCAGATCATCAGACCCGTCCCAAAATATACCAGTACAAAGTTCCTTTTCCCATCCTTTTTAAATGGGTCTTCTCCCAATCGAGTGGGTAAAAAGGGAGAAAACG
>JACAEW010000280.1 GCA_013388675.1 Syntrophaceae bacterium
GCGCGCGCTCACCGCCACCCGCGCGCCGCGCTGGGCCATGATTTTGGCGGTAGATGCGCCGATTCCGCGGGACGCCCCGGTAATCAGGGCCACTCGGTCATGCAGGAACATGGAAACCTCCGTCTCTATTAGCTTGCGAGAAAATCGCTATTTTTCTATCCATCTTTCTATCGCTTTCCAGTCCAGCTCAACCCCCAGCCCCGGTTTATCCGGCATTTCAATCCTTCCCTTCTGGGGACGGGGCATCCCTTCTTTAAAAATATGGATGAGGGGGTGGTCGAGCTCCATGAACTCGAACATGAAAAAGCCCGGGGCCGCGGCCGCGTAATGCATTCCCGCCACGATATTCACGGCGGAGCACATCCCCGTGTGAGGGGCGAATCGGAGGTTCTCCGCCTGGATCAGGGCCGCGATGCGCATACCCTCGGTGAAGCCGCCCACCCGCCCGGCATCAGGCTGGACTACGTCCACCGCCCCCGTGGCCAGGAGGTCCCGAAAGCCGAAAAGGGTGAACTCCCCTTCCCCCGCGGCAATGGGAATTCCCTGCCCCCGCTTGACTTCGCCGTACCCCCGCAGGTCGTAGGGCGGCACGGGCTCTTCAAACCATTGGAGATCATACTTTTCCAGTTTTCTCCCCAATCGAACCGCCGTCCGGGCGTCATAGACGCTGTTGGCATCCACCATGAGCTTGACCGCCGGTCCGACCATGGACCGGATGGCCCGAACCGCCTCCTCGTCCTTTTCGGGCCCCATGCCGATCTTGATTTTCAGGGTGTCGTAACCCAGGGCGAGGAATTTCTGCGCCTGAGCTTCCATCTCCCGTGTCTCCCCCATGAAAATGGATGAAGCGTAGGCCGGCAGGGTATTGCGCCCAAACCCATGGAGGGCGCGGTACAGGGGGAGGCCAGAAGCCTGACCGATGATGTCCCACAGGGCCATGTCGATTCCGCTGATGGCTTCAACGAAATGGCCCTTGGTATGCCCCCGGGTGCGCATGGCCGAAAACATGTCCCACCAGAGCGCGGCTGTGTCGGTCGGGTCCTTTCCCAGGATGAGAGGGGCCAGCATGTCTTCCACGAGGTGTTTCGTCGCCCGGGGGGCCGACCGGACCAGGCTTTCCCCGATTCCGGTCCGTCCGTCATCGGTGGTAACGCAGACGATCAATGCCCGGCATTCGGTGAAGGTGGTCGTGGCGATACGCAAGGGCTTCATTTTGGCGCTTAGGGGAAGCGCTTCGATTCGTTCGATTTTCATGGACCTTCTTTCCTTCCCTGTTTTCTGAGCCTATATCAGGCTGGAGGGGGCGTTGCGGACCTGGATTGAACAAAATAAACGACCCCGATGAGGGCGACCCCCCAAAAGCTAATGTACCCGACGGGGGCGATCAATACCAGGGCTGCCGCGGGCCCTTCCGGCCGTGGCATAAGCCAGGTCGATGAAGAATGCCCGGCGCCCGAGGACTGGAGAAAATTCCCGAAGAGGACAAAGAGGAAGACAAAGGTCGCCGAGGCGCCGACGGGGATTCCAAAGATTCCTTCGGTGGTCAGGGCCAGGTGTTCGATGACCCATTCCAGGGAAAAACCGGTGTGTCCCATGGCGCCCGGGAGCCGTTCTCCGAATAGGGCATAGAGCAGGGCTATTGCGGCCACGATGACCAGGGGCAGCCCGACGCATCGGCGGGTTGCCTCGAAGGTGCAAAGAATCATGAGGAGGGATACTCCCAGGTCCATCCGGGTGAGAGGATCGATGTAAATCACCCGGGAGACCAGCCGTTCGTACTCGAAGACGGCAATGTAGAGGCAGCAAAACATGGAAAGGCCGAACCAGATCAGGTCCGCCGGCGTGTAGCGTTGGGAAGGGGATTTTTTCGAGGCCGGATACAATAAAAAAGCCAGGGGAAGCAGGAAGAGCAGATGAGCGGCCCGCATCCGGAGCGATTCCAGGATGCCGAAGTAGCCCAGGGAGAGATGGAAGAGGGAGCATCCCACCGCAACTGCGCCGACCAGGACCCACTGCCAGCCCGAAAGAGAGCGTTTTTCCAGCACGGAGTTATCCTTTGGTGAATGATTTCAGGGAAAAATCCAGGTCCCGCCAAACTTCCCGGCCGGGCCGTAATGACCGTTCCGAAATTGCAAGAGGTAGAAAAATAGAGGGGCGTTCGGGTTGGTCCTTCCGTCACGGCCCCCGGTATTATTTGAGGGCGCCGATTTCCTTGAAAAACCGCTCGACGCCGGGATCGTAGGGAATGGGTATGCCTTGGGCCGCTTTATTCGCGCTGGTGAGGCACTCTTTGATCTGAGCGTTCATTCCCGTGATCCGGTTCAGGTTGGCGGGTTCGAAAAAGACCTTCATCATCCTATAGACCAGGTCTTCCCGCAGATCGCTGTTGCAGAGGATCAGAATTCCCCCGGTGACCAGGCTGGTGTCCCCCTTCATTCCTTTGTAAACGCCCTTGGCCACAACCTGCTTTTCGAGTCCGTAAGACTTCTTCAAAAATCCCAGGAGGCTATCATCCATGGGCATGAGCCGGAGCGGCCGGACCAGGTCCGATTCCACAAAGACCGGGGCCGGCAGCGAAGTATAGAGGACCATGGCTTCAATGTGCCGGTCCCGGTAGAGGAACCCCATGTCGGCGTGGGAGGCGAAACTGACCCTTCCGCCCCACTCCTTGATTTTTTCATGGGTAATTCCGTATTGACCGAGTATTTCCCGGGCCATCAATTCGGCCACGTTTCCCTTGGGATTGGTCGCCAGTTTCAGGGGATAGTTCTTGTCCCGTATTTCGGCAAAACTTTTCACCGGGGAGTCGTCGGCGATGACGAATTGGACCGCCATCTCCATGATCTTGAACATCCCCCTAACCTTTTTGTGCTCTTTGTTGAAAGGCTCTTTTCCTTCCCACGCGGCCAGGAGCATTTCGGAGGTGGTGTGGCCCATCTGGGCTTTGTTTTCGTTGCAGGCCGTGATGTTGGTGATCGACCCGCCCGGGCTCACGCTGGAACGCAGATTCTCGAAATTTTTCGCGAGTATCTCGGCCATCAGGGCTCCCACGGGGTATAGAGTTCCGCCCATGGGCCCCATCATGATATGGATGGACTGGGCTTTCTCCGCGGCCCGGGCTTCGGAAGCCAGGATAGGCGCGGAAATCAGCAGAGCAACGAGGAGGAACAACATGCCCCTCTTGCCGGGCCCTTCCAGGAGAATATGGTCTTCATAGCTTTTCACCTCCGTCTGGGATTTAGCGGCCATTGATAAAAAAAACGGTTGACCTCCAATATAGAAGAAAGGCAAGACTTTCGTCAAGGATTTGTCGGCGTCGGTTGAGTTCCTCAATACTCGAATGATCAATCCCAGGGGCGGAAGAATTCCTGCAGGGACTTAGCCTCCTCTGGTCTCTCGACCACGATCTGCAGGTAGAGGCCGCGGGGGGAAAGATTCTTCCTCAAGAGGCTCAGGTCCTCCAGAGTCAGTTTTCCCCGGATGAACAGGGTTTTCCCCCGTTCCTGGACGGTTTTGAAAGAGGGAATTTCCCGTTCGATTTCGGTCCCGCCCGTGTCCTTGTTGATCTGGACGCACCGTAATTCCGGGATTTCGGCAATACGGTCGATGAGGTGAAGGGAGGATGCATGGAGGTGGATGAGACTGTAGGGGAAAGCGGCCGCTTGTTTCCGGTCTTCCTCCTGAAGGAGCTTGGTGTAGAGGTCGGGGGAGAAAAGCGCCGATGCGTCCTCCTGCATGCGGATGATTTTGCCGGGCGCCCAGAGGGCGAACTGTTCGATCACCGTTCCGCCGGCGAAGAAGCCGGTGATACGGTGCTGTTCCTCCACCAGGTCGATGATCAGTTTCGTACACTTCGCCGCCAGCCTTTTAAAAAGATCGGGACAATCGTAGAAGTCGAAGATCATCTGCTGGGACCCGCGCAGGGAGGCCACCATATCGGAAGAACCCCGTAGAATGGGCTGCCCCACGGGAACTTTCCCGCGGTAGCGGTCGGAGAGGGCGGCCACAAGTTCGAGGTATTTTCGCCGCCAGGGATTTTGGGGCGAGAAATCCAACTGATCCATTTGGGCGTAATCGAACCCTCCCTCCCGGGCCCAAATCGACTCGTTGCCCACCTCGACCGGGACCCCCAGCATGGCCTCGAACCAAGGAAAGGGGGGGATGGGAGCGACGGCCCGAATTACATCATCCTCCACCTTATCGAACTGCTCGATCAGCCGGTCATAATCCGCAAAGAGCGCCTTCGGCCGGATCATCTCCGGCTGCAATCGGGGAATGCCCCGGAGCCTTTCCATAGCGCTGTAGCTCTTCAACGGAAACCACCCGCCCAGGGAGAACCCGATCAAAGGACGATCGACGGCGGCGCGGTTCCAGAAGGCTTGGTACCTGCGGATTCTTGTTTCCAAATTATCGTGCCGATCCATTTTTCTTTGCTCCTTCAGAAAAGGGTATAGCAGAAAAAAACCAAAACCTTGCATGGCCAGAGAGGGGGCCAAAAAAGCTCTTAGCGCCCCTTTCATACCAATATTATGGCAAGATGTAAACACCCTCTATGGAGAGTCGGAGAAATAGGAAAAATCGTTGTATACCAAATACCCTTTCCTCCCCCTTGTAAAGGCACCCTGCCAGTCGCCGCTACGCAGGAAGGATGATTTCGTGTGGAAGAGTTAGATAAAAACCCCCATCGATCTAAGTAGGCAAAATAATTGAAGATATAGAAGGATAAGCAGATGCGGTCAAGGATCGGAAAAGTTAACAAATTTTGAATGGCTCGAACATGACCCTTGAAGAACCACAACAATTTATTTTTATTTATTTTTTTTATTCATGGCCCGGGTGTTTGATGAATTCGGTCGATTTTATGTCAGAAAATTTTACGAAATTTCTTTGATTTAAGTTTTTGATGAATCGCCAAATTGGATTTTTTCATTGGCGTTTATTATATTTTTTCATTGAAATATCAAATGCTTATATTCTTAGGCTGATAATCAACGGGGGAAAACTAATCAATTTGGCTTAATTTTTGAGTATTTATTTCCAGAAAATATACCTAGTGGGAGGAAAAATCATGAAAAAAATGTTAACGGCAATTATGGTCAGCATACTGGCAATTATCCCTGCAGTAGCCCAAGCCGTGGTGATTAACTTCGATGACATACCAGGGTCCGGGATAAGGACTTGGAGTGGAGATAGATACCTGGCTCAAGGGGTCCTTTTTAGTACCGACGGTTTGAGCTTGGGGGCGTTTAATGCAGAATATACAAACACTCCCCCGACGTATATCTACGGCAGTAGTAGTGCTGGTGCGTTCCCAGCCGACAAACAAGTAATTGTCACCTTTTTATCAATTACGGATTTGGTATCTTTTTATTTGGCGGATGGTCACACAGGGACAGGGGCTTTATGGAAAGCGGAAGTGTTTGACATCTCGAATGTCCCTTTGGGGAGTGTCACCGGCACTACAAACGATGAAATTTTGATTTCCTTAAGCTTTGCAGGTATCAAAAAATTAGTTTTTACTCCCTCGTCCGATGCTGAGGGAATCGACACTCTAACATTCAATGCTTCTGTCCCCGAACCGGGAATCCTGATGTTGCTTGGTTTATCCCTGCTGACTTTATTTGGGTTCAGAAAATTCAGGAAAGCCTAACCGGAAAAAAAGGCCGGAGGAGGATGAAAAGGCAGGGCTATAAATGTCCTGCCTTTTTTGTTTTTAAAAAAGGCTCTATTCGATGAGCGGTTCTCCCTGAGGTGCAGGCCGTATTCCGGGGTCACCCCGGCGATGGCCGCGGCGATGACCGCGGGCATGCCTTCCCGGTTGCCCCGGGCGCTCAGGACGGAGTTGGAAAAAGTGGCCCCCGCCGAACCGCCCGAGGAAAAGTGCGACCCCGGCAGAGGCAGGTTCCCGGTCCGGTAGGGAAGACAGCTCCCCAGCGGGACCGCGCCCATTTTCAGGTAACACGCGTCTGCCCGGCTCTGCTTGCGGGCAAGGTCTTCGGGTAGACCCATCTGCTTCCACCGATCGAAGTCCACTGAACAGGGGTTTGTAGAGGTGAAAACCTGGAAGCGGGCCCTGCCGTCGTAAAGCTCGGTCATCCATTCGATGCTCTCTTCCCCGGAGATGAGATAGCTCCGCCCGCCCACATGGCAGGAGGAAACGGGGATCATCCGCTTGGCCTCATAGACCTCGCCCAGGGTTACCAGGAGCCGCATGGCGGTCTGCGGGCCGGCGCCGATGGCGCCGTCAAGCATCTTTTGCTCGGTCGGTCAGATTATAGGGAAACCTCGGTCGGCCCTCAGATGGATTTCCTTCTCCCAGCCGGCGAAAGCCCGAAGGGAACCTTGTTGGAACAGATCGTACCAGCCGGGTAACCGCCGTTCAAGGTTTATCTTGTCCGCCCCCGACCCTTTCCCATTGACCCGGGGTATTCTTTTTTCTATACTTGGCCGGGACCTCAGAAAAAGGAATGATTCGTCCATCATTGCCCAAAAGCCGAATCGTCATCACCTGTGCCAAAGGAGTGCCTCCCTTTTTGAAAGAGGAAACCTCTTCGTTGGGCCTCCCGGTCCGGGCTGAAACCGTTGCCGGGGTAGAAGTCGAGGGAACGATGGAAGACGCCATGAAGCTGAACCTTTTCTTGCGGACGGGACAGCGGGTCCTTTTCCTGCTGCGGGAACTGGAGGCCAGGAACGCGGATGAGCTCTATGCCGGGATTTCGCGGATTGAATGGGAGGATTATATGTCTCCGGAAGAATATCTCTGCGTCACTTCCGCCGTGGACAACCCTACCATCCGGGATTTTCGTTTCGCCAACCTGAAATGCAAGGACGCGATCGTGGACCGGATCAAAAAAAAGGTAGGCCGGCGCCCCGATTCGGGCCCCGAAAGAACGGGGGTGGTGGTCGATCTGTACTGGAAGGGAAACCTTTGCTCGGTTTACCTGGACACTTCGGGGGAACCTCTCTACCGGCGGGGGTACCGGAAGAATCCCCTCCAAGCCCCCATGCAGGAGACCCTGGCCGCGGCTGTGGTTCAGGCAACGGGCTGGAAAGGAGAGGGGAACTTCATCAACCCCATGTGCGGCAGCGGCACCCTGGCCATCGAAGCGGCCCTGATGGCCGCGGAGATCCCCCCAGGACTGCTCCGAAAAAATTTTGGGTTCATGCATTTGAAAGGATTCAATCGGGCTTCCTGGAACCGGATGCTGCAAAAGGCCAGGGCGCGGGTGAAAAGATCATTCCCTGGTAGGCTCGTGGCCACCGACATCGAACCCAAGGCCATTTGCACGGCCCGGCAGCATGCCTCGGCAGCGGGGGTCGATCGTCTGATCCAGTTTTCGGTCGGAGATTACGCTGCGACTCCCATTCCGGAAGGCCCCGGAGTCGTCATTCTGAATCCGGAGTACGGCGAGAGGATGGGTCAAATCGAACTCTTGAAAGCGGTCTATCGGGGAATCGGGGATTTTTTTAAGAAGAAATGCCAGGGGTATACAGGCTACATCTTCACCGGCAACCTCGACCTGGCAAAGAGGGTGGGCTTAAAACCCAAAAGGCGAATCC
>JACAEW010000281.1 GCA_013388675.1 Syntrophaceae bacterium
AAGGGGCCATATCTCTCAACATCTATCTTTTGAGCAAGGCATCTGCAAAAATCCCCCCCGTTCCCCCCTTTGAAAAAGGGGGGCGGAGGGGGGATTTAAAGAGGCCACTTCAAAAGGCTGAACTCATACCAACCGGAAAGAAATGAAGGAGCGAGAAAATGAAAAAAGCGGGAAAGCATCCCCTGGCATTCCAGGAAATCCAAATCCCGGACTGGCCGCCCAAACCCCGGGATTGGGGAATCACCATGGTGGCTGACTGGGGGGTTGGGTTAATCCGGCAGACGGATTTGATCCAGACCGGGGGCTATTTCGTGGACCTGGCCAAGATCGTGGTGGCGGTATCCCGCATTCTCCCCCGGCAGGTCCTAGCCCAGAAAATCCGGCTTTACCGGGAGAACCAAATTGAGCCTTTTCCCGGGGGTCAGTTCCTGGAAATCGCCATCCTGCAGAAAAGGGTGAAGGAATACTGTAAAGCGGCCTTAAACGTGGGGTATAAGACCATTGAAGTCTCCGACAACGCCATTACCCTGACCCCAAAAGAGAAGAGCCGGGTCATTCAGCAGGCGATCGATTCCGGGCTGCGGGTCATCGGGGAGGTGGGGAAGAAGGTTGCCACGACCGATCTGTCGGAGCTGATTGCCGACATTCGCAATACGCTGAAAGCGGGGGCCTGGAAGGTTTTCGTGGAAGCCAAAGAGATCTTCGGCGAAGAACTCAACGCCGATCTGATCAAACAACTGGCAGATTCGGTCGACCTTTCCAAGCTGATCTTCGAAATCCCCCTGGTTTCGGTGCAGGAAGTGCATCATTACCAGGGTTACAGGATGTGGCAGTGGCTCTTGGAAACCTTTGGCCCCAAGGTCAATATCGCCAACGTGGAATATGACGACCCGTTGAAGCTGGCCGCGGTGAGGCTGGGAATCGGCCCGGATACCACTTTGAAAGAAGGAGCCTTCTGCCGGTCGTTGAGCGGAGACTATTCGAAGAAATGACCCGGTACCGGAGGGACACGACACATCGTGCCCCTCCTTTCTCTTTCCTGAATCTTTTGAGTCCTCATTCTGAATTTTGTTGCCTTCTTATTCCCCATGCCGCATTCCGAATTCCGCATTTCCGTTGGTTATCCTTCCTGCGCCTTCTTGCTGTATTGGATCAACTCGGGCACCGACTTCACCGCTTTCATCACGATCTCCCCGTATTGTTTGCCGTCGATAAACCGGGGAGTCAAGCCCATACCCTCCATCTTTGACTTTACCTCGGGATCATTCACCACCTTCTTGAGAGTGTCTTCCAGCTTTTTTCGAATCTCTTCCGGCGTTCCCGCGCGAAGGGTAAACCCGTATTCCACCAGGGCGGAAAAGGGATACCCGAGCTCCTCCAGATTCTTGACCTGCGGGAAGTAAGGTACGCTTCCAGAGCTGAGGTTCACCAGCATGACGAGCTTGCCTTCCCGGGCGGACTGAAAGGCAGGGGTCCCGGTGCCGGTTTCGCACAGGTCCACGTGTTTTCCCAGGATGGCCGTGGAAGCCTCCCCGCCGCTCTTGAACATTACGTATTTCATCTTCAAATCGTTCTTCACGGCGATCGATTTGATGACCTCCAAAGCCCACTGGGCCCCTCCGCTCCCCGCGGATAATTGACCCGGGTTCTTTTTCGCATAATCGATGAACTCCGGGAAAGTCTTAAAGGGTTTATCGGCGGTGGTAAAAAGCACCCTTTGCTGAGGCATATAGCCTCCCACGAAGGAGAAATCCTTGAAATCGAAGGGTTCGCCCCCCAAGAAATAAGGCCCGGCCATGGCATCGGTCATGGGCCCGATGACCACGTTGTAGCCGTCCGCCTTCTGGCCCAAGGCGTACCGCAGGCCGATCGCCCCGTTCGCTCCCGGCTTGTTCACCACCAAGACCGGCTGGCCCAGCTCGGTCTTAAATTTCTCGGCCATCAACCGGGCGCTCACATCGGTCATTCCTCCGGCCCCCCAAGGAACGACAAAGGTAATCGGTTTATGGGGAAATTTTTCGGCGCCCAGGGCCCATCCGCCCCATGACCACCCCAACCCCCAAACCAGGAGAAAAACGAGTCCTTTTTTCATATCCAACCCCCCTAAAAAATTGTGTTTTCACGATGCCGCCGTGGTTTCGCGGCCCGCTGACTCCCGTCCCGTGAACGACATTGTAGCATGCCGCTTTTTCCTTGACCATCTTCTTTTCATTCTGGTAAGTATAGGATTGAGTTTGAACACTCGCTTTTCTCGATGCGAAACCATTTTTCTTGATTCGTTCCGTCTTTGGACGAAAGGAGCCCAAGATGAAAGCGGTTTCTCTCTTTATCCCCTGCACGGTCGACCTCTTCTTGCCCCAGGTCGGGGAAGCGGTCGTCCATCTGCTCCGCCGCGTAGGGGTCGACCCCATCTATCACGAAGAGCAGACCTGCTGCGGCCAGCCGGCGATCAATGCCGGCTACCGGAAAGAAGCCAGGGGCGCGGCCAAGCATTTCATCGAGGTCTTCGACCGCGACGAGGCGGTGGTCAGTCCTTCGGGGTCCTGCGTCTGTATGGTCAAGGACCATTATCCGGAACTTCTGGAGGATGAGCCGGATTGGCGGCGGCGGGCCGAGGACCTGGCCAAACGGGTTTACGAGTTTACCCAGTTTCTGGTGGATATCCAGAAGGTCGAAGACGTGGGCGCCTCCTTCAACGGGAAAGTGGCCTACCACGAATCCTGCCACATCCTGCGCGGCCTCGGCGTTTCGGAACAGCCCAAGAAGCTGATCCGGGCGGTCAAGGGAACCGAGCTCGTCCCCCTGGAAGCGGCCGAAAACTGCTGCGGCTTCGGGGGCGAGTTCGCCAACGATTTCCCCGAAATCTCCGAGGGAATGGTGAGCCTCAAGGTGGAACGGTACCTGGCCAGTGGCGCCGACCTCCTGCTCCTCTGCGAACCCGGCTGTCTCCTCAACATCGGCGGGTACCTCAGCCGGAATAACCCCGGGAAAAAGGTCATGCACATCGCCAGTTTCTTGGCCGGGAACGGAAAGGGGGGCAACGATGGAAATTAAAACCCGTCAATTCAAGGAACTCGCCTCCCAGTGGATGAAGGACCCGTCGGCCCGGGCCTTCCTCCGGAGGGGTCCCTACATCATGTCCGCCAAAAGGGACAATGCCCTGCAAACCTTTCCCGACATTCCCGAAGCTCAGGCCTACGGGGCGGTGATCCGCGCCGAGGCCATGGAGCGCCTTCCGGAACTCCTGGAACAATTCGAAAAGAATGCCTTGGCCAATGGGGCGAAGGTCCTTTGGGTCCGCGACGGCCGGGAGTTGAACGAAACGATCGCCAAGCTTATCCGAGAGCGCGGCGCCCCCTACGTGACCAAGGGAAAATCCATGGTCACCGAGGAGTCGGGCCTGAACGAGGTCCTGGAAAAAAAAGGAATCGAGCCCTTTGAAACCGACCTGGGGGAGTTCATCGCCCAGCTTCTCAAACGTCCCCCCTTTCACATCGTCGGCCCGGCCATCAACGTTCCCAAAGAGGAGGTCTGCGACATCTTCATGGCCAAGGCCGGCATGAAGGAGTGCACCACCGATCCCGTGGCCCTGGGCTATGCCGCCCGCCTTTTTCTTAGGGAGAAATTCCATCATGCCCAGATCGGGATCACCGGCGTGAACGTAGCCGTGGCCGAAACCGGGACCATCATCAACGTGGAGAATGAGGGGAACATCCGCTTCACGAAGTCCTCTCCCAAGACGCAGATCTCCGTGATGAGCCTGGAGAAGGTCGTTCCCACCATGGAGGACGCCCTGCACATGCTCCGGCTCCTCTGCCGGAACTGCACCGGGCAGAGGCTCTCTGCCTACATCTCCATGGACAACGGGCCGAAAAAGGAAGGAGAAATCGACGGGCCGGAAGAGCTTATCATTCTCATCGTCGACGGCGGGCGGACCAAAATCTACCAGGACGTAAAATCGCGGCAGGCGCTGCGCTGCATCCGTTGCGCCGCCTGTCTCAACATCTGCCCGGTCTGGCGCACGATCGGCGGGTATGCTTACGGGTTCGCCTACTCCGGCCCCATGGGCCAGGTCCTCAACCCGCTCCTCCTCGGGCTGGAGGAAACCCAGGACCTGTACCGGGCCACCACCCTCTGCGGGGCCTGCAAGAGCGTTTGCCCGGTGGGAATCGACCATCCCGGGATGTTCCTCTATTACCGCTCCAAGGACGTGGAGGGAGACCCGGAATTCCAAGCCCAACCCCGCCCGGCGATGGAAAGACGCTTTTTCAGGGGGTTCGCTTTTGCCGCTCAACGTCCCTGGTTCTGGAAGCTGGGAGTGAAGATGGCCAGGCCTTTCTTGAACCGAAACGCCGAAAACGGAATCATCCGCAGGATGAAGGGCCCCTTTAACGGATGGTTTCAGAGCAGGGACCTGCCGGCCATGGCAAAAAAGACCTTTCATGATCGATGGAAAGAGGGATTGAAAAACAAAGGATAACGGGCGAATCCCATCGCCTTTAAGCCCATCTCAGGAGGACGAATGGAACAGAGTGTACGGGATGAAATCCTGGCCAAGCTCAAGGCCGCGCCCAAAGTTCCGCTTCCCCCCAGGCCCCCCAGGCCGAAACTGCACGAGCATTCTCTTACGGGGGAAGCAGTCATTGAAAAGTTCATGAAAACCCTTTTGGAGGAGACGGGAATCGTTCACCGGGTGAAGAATCACGAGGAGGTCCTGCGGAAGCTGTCGGAAATCGCCTACGAGGAGCGCCTCAAGAAAGTCATGGTCTCCACCGACGAGATTATCGCCCCGCTGAACCTGAAGGCCTGGGGGGAAAGAAAAGATATTCAAGTCATGACTCCCAAGGACTTCCCGGACCGCAATTCCTTCCGGGATGCGGTCTTCGACCAAGCCGAGGCAGGAATCACCGGAGCCGATTTTGCGGTCGCAGAATCGGGGTCGTTGGGGCTTGCCTTCCACCCGGACCAGGCCCGCCTGGTCTCACTTGCCCCGATTCTCCACATCGCCGTGGTCCCGGTGGACCGGGTTCTTGCCTATTACGAGCAGGGGATCCCCAAAATCTTCGGGGAAAAGGGGAAATATCCCAGCCAGTTCGTCTTCATTACCGGCCCGAGCATGACCGGGGATATCGAGGGCGTTCTCTTCAAAGGAATGCACGGGCCCCGGAAAGTGATTGTCATTCTGGTTGGCTAAATTCGTAGGGGCGATGCAGGAATCGCCCCTCCAGCCTTAAGGAGAGGATGTGCGGAAAATTTCCCTTCCCTCCCGCCTCTGGTACGAAAACAAGGAGTGGGACCTGACTTTTCCCGATCGATGGGAGGTTCATAACCTGAACCCGCCGGGTTTTGAAAAAGCGGGATTGAACCGGGAGCAAATCAAGGAAAAAATCGAACGTCCCGTCACCGGACCGACCTTGGAAGACCTTGCCCTCGGCAAGAAGCAGGCGGTTATCGTATTCGATGACATGACCCGCCCGACCCCGGCCAATGATGTAGCCCCCCTGGTGATCGCCGCCCTTCACCGGGCCGGCCTGAAAAAGGACCGGGTCCGCTTCCTCTGGGGTCTGGGGGCCCACGGGGCTTATGACCTGATCAACGCCCGCAAGAAACTGGGAGAGGAGATCGTGGAGAACTATCCGGTTTACAACCACGACCCTTTCCAGAACACGGTGCGGGTGGGTAGGACCCCCACAGGAGTGGAACTCTGGTTCAACCGGGAGTTCATGGCTTGCGACTTAAAGATTGGCATCGGGTCTATCACTCCCCACGTGCACGTAGGATTCGGGGGAGGGGCCAAGTTGGTCCTTCCCGGGGTCGCGGGAATCGAGACGATCAACCAGTTCCATAACCAGCTCTACCGCGACCCGAAGCGCACCGGCCTGGGTAACTTCGAAAACAACCTCATGCGGGCCGAGTGCGATGCCGCCGGCGACGCGGCGGGGTTAAATTTCAAAATCGACTGCCTGGTCAATCGAAGGGGAGAGATTGCCAATCTTTATGCCGGGCCTTTCAAAGCGACCCACGCTGCGGGGGCCGAAGCGGGCAGGGAGCATTATGGAGTTCCCTTCTGCTCGGGTTACGACCTGGCGATCTGCAACGCTTACGGGAAGGCCAACGAATCGGCCATTGCCCTTTTTTTCGCCCTGCCGTTGATGAAGCCCAAGGAAGGAATTGCGGTCCTGATCTCCGACGCCCCGGAGGGGCAGGTTCCGCACTACGTGATGAGGGCCTGGGGAAGCGATTACGGGGGCAGGCACTTTACCCCCCGCCCCAAAGGCTTTGTCCAGCGGCTGATGAGGAAACTGATCGTCCTGGCTCCCCACCCGGACCGAACCGGCCTGGACCTCATCGGCCATGTGGAGGATGCGGTGTTCGTAAAGACCTGGCCCGAGGCAATGGCCCTCCTGGAACAAGAATTCCCCGGTTCAGCCAAAGTGGCGGTGGTCCAGGACGGGACCATGATGTACATGAAAAAGCCATAGCCTTTGAAATCGCGCATCCCTGGATGGAAAAGGAATGTTCTCCTGCAAAAGGTCCATAAATTCGAAATCCGAAGCACCAAATCCAAACCGTTTAAGATGACCCAAGCTGAGAAAAGGGAAGTAGCAGGGGCAGGGGGTGCCTTTTTTGGATTTTTGAAATTGTTTCGGATTTCGGTATTCGAATTTATCCCCGGTCGCCGATTTTGATGCCGCCTTCCTGTACAAGGAGATTACATGCCAACGGAGAATGCTTTCCGGATTCATCCCCGCGACAACGTGATCGTAGCCCTACGAGACCTGGCTCAGGGAGAGGAAGTCCGGGCCAAGGGGGTTGAAAGTTTTCCGGTGCTGGAAAAGATCCCCGCCAGCCACAAGGCCGCCCTCCGGGACATACCCGCCGGCGAAGAAATCATTAAATACGGTGAAGTGGTGGCGGTTTGCACCCGGGACATCCGGAAGGGGCAGTGGGTCCACACCCACAACCTGGAAAGTGAGAGGTGGAAGAAATGAAGGAGATCACCGGTTACGAAAGAAAGAGTGGAAAATTCGGAGTTCGTAACCACGTCTTGGTTCTGGCCACGGTCTCCTGCGTCAATGGAGTGATCAACCGAATCTCCCGGGAAGTCCCCGAAGCGGTTTGTGTCCCCCACGCCTACGGATGCGGACGGGGCAGCGCCCGGGAAACCCAGATTCTCTTCCGCATTCTGGCGAGCATGGTGCACCACCCCAACGTGGGGGCGGCGGTGATCATCGGGTTGGGATGCGAGCGGGCCAATGCAAAGGCCTTTCGGCCCTTTATCAAACAGGCGGGGAAGCCCATCGCCGTTTTTGAGGTTCAGGAGTCAGGCTCTTTGCAAACCGCCAAGAAAGGGATTGAAGCGGCGCGGCAGATGCGGAAGGAGATCGGCGGTCAGCCACGAGTTCCCATCGGCTGGGATAAACTCTTGGTGGCCATGGAGTGCGGGGGGTCCGACGCCCTGTCGGGGGTTACCGCCAACGTGGCCCTGGGATCGGTCTCCGACTGGATTGTGGGACGAGGGGGGAGCGTTATCTTCGGGGAGAACACGGAAATGATCGGAACCACCCATGTGCTCACCCGGCGGGCGAAAAATGAAGAAGTGGCCAAAGGAATTGTGGAAATGATCGACCGGGCGGAAAAACGGGCCAAGGATATCATGGGGCCTCTGGCCAGTTGGGTCATATCCCCCGGCAACATGGACGGGGGCATGAGCACCATCGCCGAAAAATCCATGGGCTGCATCCACAAGGGCGGAACGACCCCGATCAACCAGGTCGTGGACTATGGGGAGTGGCCCACCGAAAAGGGATTGATCCTCCAGGATGGACCGGGCTATGACGGGGACTCCATGGCCGGGCTGGCGGCCAGCGGCTCCCAGATCATGTTTTTCTCCACCGGCCGGGGAACTCCGGCGGGCTTTCCCTGCGTGCCGGTCATCAAGGTGGCCAGCAATTCCCCGCTGTACCGGGCCATGGCCGACGACATGGACATCAACGCCGGCAGCTTGGTCGAAGGAAAGTCGCTGGAAGCCCTTCGCGACGAAATGATCGACCGCATGATCCGGGTGATCAACGGCGAGAAGACCAAGGCCGAAGCCAACGGCATGGAGGTCTTCACCATGATGACCGTCAATCCGCCCTTTTAAATGGCGAACTCGGAATGCGGAGTGCGGAATAAAAAAGGGTTGAATACCAAGCGCCCATTCCGGTGGACAGGAATTCGGCGCTTGGTGTTTGTTGCTTCAACCATTACGGCTTGAAAGCTAAGTAGGTCTTTTCGTCGGGCCCTTGGCCGCTGCGGATGAACTCCGCTCTTAGGGGAGCGCCTACCTGAATTCTGTCGGGATTTTTCGCTTCCACTCCCGTGATACGTCCCACGATTTTGGCTCCTTCTTCCAGTTCCACCACTCCTACCACGTAAGGGTTGTTCTTATTAAATCCCTCCTTAGCCATAAAGGGAGGGGCTACGACGATGCTGGTAAAGGCGGCCAGCTTCCCCGTACCTTTAAACTGCACCCATTCCATTTCATGGCTGAAGCAGGAGACGCAAATGGGACGCGGGGGCAAGGCCAGGGCGCCGCATTTTTGGCAGCGTGAGCCCATGAGCTTTCCCTCTCTCAAAAATTGCTCGTAGGAGTTGTCGTTGAACGGCCGGTCGTACATGGGTCACCTCCTCTCCAGAATGGTGAAGGTGCAGGTGCCGCCGGTGCCCCCCAGATTATGGGCTCCGCCGAACCTCAGATTTTTGTTGGGAACCTGCCGCTTTCCCGCCTTTCCCCTGAGTTGGAGCCACACTTCATAAAGCTGGGCTGCGCCCGTTGCCCCCACGGGGTGGCCTTTGGATTTCAGGCCGCCCGAGGTGTTGATGGGCTTGGGCCCATTCAGCCGGGTGAGACCTTCGGCCGCGGCCTTGTGTCCTTCCCCGGGTTTAAAGAAGCCCAGGTCCTCGGTGTGGATGACCTCGGCAATCGAAAAACAATCATGGACCTCCGAAAACTGGATATCGTCGGGTTTCAGGCCGGACATATCATAGGCTTCCTGGGCCGCGGCCCGGGTGGCCTCGAAGGAGGTGATATTCTGGGTAGCATGCAGGCTGTACCCGCTTCCCTGGCCGATGCCCGCCACGTAGATCGGCTCATCGGTGAACCGTTTGGCCAAATCCTCGGCCACCAGGAGCAGGCAGGAGGCCCCGTCGCTGATGGGACAGCAGTCAAACAGGTGCATGGGCCAGGCGACGGGTGGGTTCACCGAAAGGTCCCGGAGAAAATCCTTTTCGTCTTTCCATTCGGGGACGGGTTCCTCCCTTTTGCGGCATTTCTCGATCCGGGCGTTCATAAAATCTCGGATGGATAAGGGGAATTGGGCCTTGGGGTTAAGCGGCGCGTTGAGATGGCTCTTAATGGTCACGTTGAAGAGCGTCTCGCGGTTGGTATGGTATTTGGAGAAATAGGCGGTGGCAATCGTGCCGAAAACCCCGGGAAAGGTGAATCCGGCGGCCACTTCGTAGGGACTCCCGGCCGTTCCCAGACCTTCGGCTACTTCCTCCGTCGTCCGTTTGGACATTTGTTCCAGTCCGCCCACCAGGACCACATCGTAAAAACCGGAGGCCACTGCGAATACCCCTTCCCGGAAAGCCAAAGCGCTCGACGCGCAGGCTCCCTCCGTGCGGGTCACGGGCTTGGGAACGTGCCCCACCAGGTCCGAAATGATGGGCCCCCAATGGGCCTGATTCACGAAAAAATCATTGGTGAAGTTTCCGATGTAGATCGCTTCGATGTCCCGGGGGTCGATGCCTTTGTCCACCGACCCCAGCATTTCCAGATAGGCTTCGGCAAAAAAATCCTTGGAATTGCGGTCTTTGAACAAACCCAGCTTGGACAGACCGCCCCCCACGACGGCTACCCCTCTCGAGAGTTTTCTTTTTTTGGTCATATCGGCCTCCAGGCGTATGGGATGGGCCCTGCAAAAATCAGATCGGCATTGTTCCTGAATATTATGCCCCATTATTGAAAAGAGAATCAACCATTCTCTACGGGAGGGTTGCTTCGAAACATGTTTGGCGGAAGGCCCTTGCAAGGGCAAGAGGATATGGGAAAGAGTCCATAAAATTATGGGACAAGGTCCATAATCTTTGTCGCCGCAAACCTATCTTTTAAATCGCTATTGTCTTCTTGCTTTCAGATTGCTGTGTGATATTCAAAACGTGGGACGCTGGCGCAACTGGGGGTGCAGTCTGGCATGGATTTGGCTTTTCTGATAGCCAAACGCCAAAAAAGATTGTCCATCTCCCATCTTCCATAAGAAGAAGAGCGGGTAGAAATATAGAAAAGAATCTGGCTCCAACTTATGGTTCATGCAATTCAGGGCCCCATATGCCATCCCCCGATCGGAGGGATCGTTCCCTATCAAAGGCCCTTGCCCCAAAGGGTGGAGGCGGCAATCGAAGTCTCCTACGAGGAAAAGGAGTTGAATTTGGAAAACGGCGAGCGGGCCGCCAATTATGATCGGCAGGGTAATTTAGAGAGTAAGCAGTCCAAGGGTCTTTTCATAGACGCGGTTTTTTGAAGCAAACCGATTATCATCCATTAATCTTTCATTAAGCGGATCGTCATTGAATTCGCCAAGCTGACTGAAGTGCTGGAACAAACACTCATGGCCGCCCGGACTTTTCCTGCGGCCGTAGCGGAAAGCGGACAGAAAATAGGGAGTTATGAGATTTTTGGGATTTATATCTCTACCTTTACGCCGGGCTTTGGGCTTGTTCTGGACAATCTCTCCATGGAAGGCCTTTCAGGCCCTCCCGGAAATGGGAAAGTGGGTCCCGATTTTCATTATTGCCCTTTTTCTATCCCAGGAATATTTTTTCCCCGCCGCCCAATCCAGCCAGAGAGAGAATTCTCCCCTGTTTAATGAAGATATTTCCGCCCCCACGGAGTTCACCCAAGACCCAACTGTCAAGGAAATCTTGAATCTGGCCGCCATGATCCGGTTCATCACCAACAATAAGCTTCCCGAAGGAAAGGCTTTAAGCTATGCCAGCTTGATCTTCCATGCCTCTCAAAAATATGGGGTGAATCCCCCTGAAATCATCGCCCTGATCATGGCCGAGAGCCAGTTTAAGGAAAACAGCATCAATGCCAAAAGCGGGGATTACGGCCTCGGCCAGATTAATTGGAAACATTGGGGGAAAGATTACGGGCTCAGCCGGAAGGAGCTCCTCGACCCGGCCATTAACATCTATATGACCTGCCATGTGTATAAATATTTCGGGAAGGATTTCGGCAAATATCACCGGGGATTCGGGGTTAAGTCCAAGGCCTACGTGGTGAACGTGAAGAGCATACTTTCTTCATTGAGGGTTTTCGCCGAAATGAGTAATGAGGAAGTCTCTTAAGCCGCCGGTGCCCTCTCCTATTTTTTTAAAAACCGCTCCATTTTTTCTTTCACCTGCTCAAGAGTCTCCCACTTTTTGGCAAAGCAAAAACGGACTTTATCTTGGCCATCCCGGGGCCGATGGTAAAAACTTGACCCCGGGACAACGGCAAGTCCCGCCTTCTCCACCAGGGCCATGGCAAAGGTCTCGTCATCGCCGCAGCCCAGGCCGTCGATCCGGATCATCATGTAGTAAGCCCCAGCGGGCCGAAAGACCGGGACGGCTAGGTCCTCAAACACCTTCAGCAGAAAATCCCTGCGCTCCCGGTAGAATTCGCGAAGTTCCGCGTAATAGGTATCGGGAAGGTCCATGGCAACGACAGCGCCCAGCTGGAAAGGAGTGGGGGCGGCGACGACCATGTAGTCGTGGCACTTGCGGATCGCCGACATGAGCCCTGCATCGGCGATCACGTACCCCACCCTCCATCCTGTGGCGCTGTAGGTCTTGGAGATGCCGCTGATCGTCACCGTCCGTTCCCACATTCCAGGCAGGCTGGCCATATTGATATGCTTCAGCCCGTCGTAAAGGATGTGCTCGTAGATCTCATCGGTGATGATATAGGTCCCGGCTTCCTGGCAATGCCGGGCAATCAAATCCATCTCCTGCCTTGAAAAAACTTTTCCCGAGGGATTGGCCGGAGTGTTCAGGATCACGGCTTTGGGACGCTGGGAAAAGGCCTTCTTCAATTCGTCCGGGTCGAGGGCCCAATTCGGGTCCCGCAACCGGAGGAACACGGGAACCCCGCCGCAAAGGGTCAATCCGGGAAGATAATTCTCGTAGAAAGGTTCGAAGACGATGACCTTTTCCCCCGGATTCACCAGGGCCATAAGAGAGGCCACGATCGCTTCGCTGCTGCCGCAGGTAATGGTGATCTCTCTCTCCGGGTCGGCCTTCAAGCCGCCGAAGCGGAAGACCTTTTTCGCCACCGCTTCCCGGAGGGCCGGCAACCCCCAGGTGATGGAATACTGGTTGTTCCCCTGCTGGATGGCCCGGAGAGCTTCTTGAACCACTTCCTCGGGAGGCTCTTTCTCCGGAAACCCTTGCGCCAGGTTGATTCCTTTATAATGCTGGCAAACCCGGGTCATTTTGCGAATGACGGATTCTTGAAAGGCCTCAGTCCGTTTGGCTACGTGATATTCCATCCTATGCTCCCGAATTGGGTCTTATGCTCGCAGGGGCGACCGGTGGGTCGCCCAGGAGAATTTTGACCCTTTATTTTCTTATTCCAACTTCCGTACGGGCGGGTTTCAAACCCGCCCCTACCCCGACCGGTCTTCTACCTCAAATCCCTCTTCTCGCAACACCCGAATCGCTTCCTTCAGCTGTTCATCCTTCACCAACAGATAATCCGTGTCATAAGTGGAGATGGCAAATACGCTGATTCCCCCTCTGGCCAAGGGTTCCGTTAGCGAAGACAGGACCCCCGTCAGGGAAAAATCCAGGCGTCCCTCGACCCGCAGAGCCTTCCATCCGTCCTGCTTCTGAATTCCTGAAGGAACCTGCTCCCGGGGACAGACGATGGATAGTTCCTCACCCGTCCGGGTGATGGAAAAAAACTCACCGGCCAGCGCCCATTGCGGAACCGGAGCCTTCCTCTCTAAGCGGCAGATGGAAAAAGTCTCGGGCCCCAGCAGGAGTTTCCTTCTCAACTTCCTCATTTTTTTTCTTATAGCCTAGGCCTCCTTGGGCCCGCCGAGAACGCAAGGATCGTTCCCCGAACGCGGGGGCTTAAAGGCTAGCTTATCACAGCCGCCCGCTTTCCAAAATAATCAAAATGATTGCCGATCCCGTCTCCCTAAATTAGGGAGAAATTTATATGCAGGTCGTCAAATTACCGAGTAAAGAGCTCAAGAAAAAAAATCTTGACAAATTTGACAGAAAGGCTAAATTAATCCCAAATTCTCTTTACCGCCAGATCTATCCTGCCATGATTTACACGCGAATCAAAAGGAGCAATTTCTTTTCGCCGGATCGAGCAGTTCTCGAGGGTCAAATCAAAATAGAAAGGGGGGAGATTCACTGCTTTTGGGGGACGCCGGAGACCCCCTGTATTTCCATCATCTAACCCTGAGTTTCCTTAACCCAAGAAAGGAGAAAGGGAAATGAGCAAGGAAATCACCCGGAGGAAGTTTATCGAGGACGTGGCCAAGTGCTGCGGGGCGGGGATAGCCGCTCTTGGTCTTATCGGTCCGACCAAGGCCCATGCCGTGGCCGATCTGGACACGCCGGCTCATGAAGGGGTATGGAGGATGCGCGACAGTCAGTTGATGCAATACGGAGAATTCATCAAAAATGCCCCCCTTCCCAAGGATTATTTTGATAAGCCGGCAGAAAAGTTGGTAAACGGAGGGGCCCCGGTGAATTGGTCCCATCTCCACCCCAACTATTATGCCGATGGGAATAAATCGCTGGTGGGGATGATCATGGCCACCCAGTTGGACAAGGACCTGAAGGGGGACATCAAGAAGGCCATGAAGCTCATCGGCGGCTTCGAGAAGTCCCTCAAGAAGTCCGACAGGATTCTCATCAAGCCCAACATGAACACCGGTGATCCATGGCCTCAGGGGGGAACGGACGCGGAGTTCTTAAAAGCCCTCCTCTCGGTCCTGAAAGATGAAGGCTACATGAACCTGACCGTGGCCGATACCTGCGGACCCTGGGGGCCGACCGAGCGGGTGATCAAGAAGCTGGGCCTGGACACGGCCTGTAAAGAGACCAACACTCCCATCAAACACTGGGAACAAGAACAATGGATGAACATCCGCAATGAGAAGGCCGAATTCTTGGGGCGAATCGGGGGCGGTGACGGAACGGTGGCTTATCCGGCCGACCTCAGGAATTACGACAAGGTCATCTACACCCCCATCATGAAAACCCACTTCCTGGGTGGCATTACCATGAGTTTGAAGCTCTCCGTGGGAATCTTGCATCGGGCCGACCGCGGAGGCCAGCTCCATAATTTTAACCATATCTTCGTAGCCGAACAGGCGGCGGAAATCAATCTTCCCTTCCGGCCAGACCTGATCATTATGGATGGGAGGCGATCCCTCATCAGCGGCGGCCCATCCCATGGCGAGCAGGTGAAACCGGGCGTAATCCTGGTCTCCGGAGACCAGGTGGCCAACGATGTGATGGGCATCCGGGTAATCCAGGAATGGTACCCGAATATGGCCGCCAATAAGATCGGCATGTACGCCTGGTACCAGAAACAAATCGCCCAGGCGGTCAAGGTCGGCGTAGGATATGCAAGAAAGCAGGAGGATATCAAACTGATTCTGGGCTAATCGTTCCCTGGGTCCCTCTCTCCTCCCCTGAAGGTGTGAAAAAATTCAAATTCAGTCGTCACCCCGGCGAAAGCCGGGGTCCAGGAATTTGCTAAGGCGTTGAAAACACTTCCGGCTTTCGCCGGAATGAAGCCGAAGGAAAGCAAATCAATTTTTTCACACCATCCCTCCGGGGGAGGGGAGGAGATCATTTTGGGAAAACAACGGAGACAGGAATGATCCGATTTTTTACTCTGCTTGCCTCTTTCTTCCTGATTGGTTCCCTCTGCTTCCCACCCATCGTTTTTCCCCAGAAGGCCGATTCTTTCATCCAGGATTTCAAGGTGCAGGCGCTTTACCGTTCCGCCAAGCTGACCTGGAAGGTGAAAGAAGGAGTGAAGGGGGGGTTCTCCGTTCAAATCCTGCGGGCCGATTCCTTCGAGGATGCTCCCTATAAAGAAGTGGAGACCGTCAATCTTTCCCCGGGAAAAACGAGTTACGAATACGTGGATAAAAGCATGGGATCAGAAGCAAAATACTTCTATAAGCTTCAGATGAAGGAGACCGGGGAAACCACAGCCCCCCTCCCCACAAGACCTTTCTTTTCTCCTCCGGCAACTTAGAAATTTGAATTGCGGGATGCCGGATGAAAAAATTGGATTCATGCCCTCAGAGGGCGACGGTTCGGTCGGCCTTTGCCTTCGAAAGCCGGGGACACGGGAGAAACCGATCGATGCCCCACGAAGTGAATCGGCGCGCGGTCCTGAAAGGAATCACCCTCGGCGCTTTCAGCCTGGGAAGCGTGGTGGCCGTGGGGAACCTGCTGGAAGTTCTCACCTTCCCCAACGGTCAAAAGGTGGCCTTGGCCAAGGGGGTCATCCTGGCGGATAAATCGCTCTGCTCCGGATGCCGGGTCTGTGAGATTGTCTGCGCCAATTTCAACAGCGGCGGCCGCAACTCACCTTCCCTTTCCCGGATCATCATGGAAAAAGAAATCCTGGGCGGAGATTACCAGCCCAAGGTGTGCCACCAATGCGCGGACCCGCCCTGCCTCAAAGCCTGCCCGGTGACCGCCCTGCAGGTGGAAAAGCAGAGGGGGACCTACGCCCGGATTATTGACGAGCGGGCGTGCATCGGATGCCAAAAATGCGTGGAAGCCTGCCGGCAGCACTTTCGCCCCGCCCGCCCAAGGTATGACGCGCAGAAGCACCGTTCAATCAAATGCCATCTCTGCTTCGGGGACCCCCAGTGCGTGAAATTTTGTCCGCTGGGGGTGCTCCGGCTGGAGAGGTCGGAAAAGGGATTGATGGTCGGATACCCGGTGATCCAGGAGGATTAAAAAAAGTCCGGAGTAATTTAGTTCGGAGGGAAAGACCTTCCAGGGGGAGTTTATCACTCCGAACTTTGAACTCTTGACTCCGAACTGAATTTTCCAGACATGAAAAATTCCGGCGGATGGGTAGGGAAAATTCTCCGGGTGGACCTGACTTCCGGAAAGGTCACCGAGCAGTCCACCTATGATTACGTCCCCCGATTCATCGGGGGGCGCGGCCTGGGAGCCAAGATTTGCTGGGACGAGGTCCCTCCGGAAGTGGGAGCCTTCGACCCGGAAAACCGCCTCGTCCTGGCAACCGGACCCCTGCAGGGCACTCTGGCCCCCACTTCGGGACGATTCGTGGTCCTGGGAAAGGCCCCGCAAACCGGCCCCATTGAATCCTTCTGCCGCTCGGGCGTGGGAGGCCACTTCGCCCCCGAGCTGAAGTGGGCGGGATATGATGCGGTCGTCATCCAGGGAAAAGCCCCCAAGCCCGTTTACCTCTGGATCACCGATCACAAGGCTGAAATTCTCGACGCCACTCGCCTGTGGGGCCTCGACACTTATCAAACCCAGCAGATGATCTGGAAGCTCCACGGTCCCAAGACCCGGGCCATGGTCATCGGTCGGGCCGGAGAGACTAAATCCCGCATTGCTTGTATCCTGACGGACACCGGAGACGCTTCGGGTCAGGGCGGGTATGGCGGGGTCATGGGCTCCAAGAATCTGAAGGCCATTGCGGTTCGCGGAACCGGAACGGTGAGCGTAGCCCGGCCCAAAGAGTTAATGGAAATCTCCTACCGCATCCAGAAACTCTTTTCCCGCAAATCCCTGAAAAGCGACCCCTATCAGCCGGATGAGAAGGATTTCAAATTCAATATTTGGGGCGGCGGCTACGGCCGGGGAAGTCTTTCCCTCCTACCGGGAGAATTACTGGACCTTTGCAACTCCCCCTCTTCGGGCTATTCCCAAACACCGGATGGATGTTTCGCCTGCCCGGTTTCCTGCCGTTCGCGGGTGAAGGGCCCGGATATCACTCCCGGCGTGGCCTTCTGCGCCCAGTCTTACATGTACCTGGAGTCCATGGTCCATCAGCCGGAAAAGGGCTACAGCAAGGTTACCTGGCAGGCGGCCAAGCTGGGCGACCTTTACGGGATCAACGCCTACGAGCTCATGGCCATCATTCCTTGGCTGGCCGATTGCTTCCGGGAGAAATTGATCAAAGAGGAGGAAGTCGGACTCCCGCTGAAGGAGATCGGTTCCTGGGATTTTATTTCCAAGCTTCTACACAAGATGGCCAACCGGGAGGGAATCGGGGACCTCCTTGCCGAGGGGGGACAACGGGCCGCGGCTAAGTTGGGGGGCAAAGCGGAAAAGCTTTCCCACATGTATTATCCCCGGGCGGGGAAGTTCGCCGGATACCGGGAACACTGGGTTTATCTGGGCGGTTTCCCGACCGGCTATGCGGTCCCCCAATTGGCCCTCATGTGGGTGTTGGACAACCGGGACGCCCTGGTATCCCACAGCTACATTTCCGCCCTTTGGGGAGCGGCCTTTACGGTGGGCCAAAATGCCCTTACGGCTGTTCCCGAAAAAATTATCCCTGTCCTGAAACCCGTGATGAAGGCCGCTTACGGATCGGAGGAGGCCGCCGAGTTCGTGCGCCCGGACGGGAAGAGGCTCGATTGGAAATGGGCTGCTCCCGTGGTTAAGCGGTATCATGAACATTCCCTTTTGAAAGATTGCTACATTCTTTGTGATATTCTTTTCCCCTTCCTCTTCGATGCCAATGCTTTCGACCATGTGGGCGATCTGACCCTGGAATCCCGCCTTTTCTCGGCCGTCACGGGAAGGGATATGAATTTGGAAGAATCCTACAAAATTGGAGAAATGCTTAACACCCTGGAGCGAGCCTTGGCGGCCCGGGACGGTCGCACCCGCCAGGATGATGTCCTGTACGATATTTATTTCGAGAAGGAAGATGCGGGGGGGCGGAAATACCAACGGGAAGACCTGGAGCGGGCCAAGAGCGACTTTTACCAGCTTATGGGGTGGGATATAAAAACGGGGATTCCCACGAGACCGACGCTGGAAAAGCTGGGTCTAAAGGACGTGGCGGAGGGGTTGGAGAAGATGAGGATCCTGGGGAAGAAATCTTGAAATGCGGAAATCGGAATGCGGAGTGCGGAATGAGAAGACCGAATTCGTTGGACGCAGATAAATCCAGGTTTTCAGGATTCAATCATGCCCAAAATGACTTTCGGAATTTATCTGCGTCCCGTATTGAAATAAGGAATGCAGGGGCGCGCGGCGCGCGCCCTTGTACGGGATGCCATAGATGAGCGAGACTTATTCCTTGCCGGCCTTTACCATGGCTGATTATAACCTCTACCGGGTGGACGACCGGGTGTTTTATGTATTGATCATCGCCGCCCTGACCTTTTGCCTTATTCATGCCGCCCGCCGGGCCTTCCGCCAGCCCCGGCCGACGGATGCCCCAGGGGTTCATCCGGCCAACGATGAAGAGATGGAACGGCACGCTCTTTTCCAGCGCATCTTCCACTGGGTCAACTCGATTGCGATTTTCACCCTTTTACTCTCCGGGTGGATGATGTACCAACCCCGGCAGCTTCCGACCTTGGAAGGAACCTCTTCCGAATGGTTCATCTGGCACCGGTGGGGAATCGCCCTCCTTCTCGTGGGAATTGGGGCCCATATTATCCGTGAGGCATTCGTGGCCAAAGAAGCGAACCCCATGGTTTTCAACCGGGCCGAGGCGCAAAGGATTCTTTCCATCGGCAAGAACTTTTTGGGAATTTCCCCCAATTATCCCCTGGCCGGAAAATATCACACCGGGCAGATTTTCTTCCACTGGGCCGTGGCCGGCAATATTTTTGTTCTGATCCTGACCGGAATGGTTCTCTGGAAGCCTTTCCGCGACTTCCTTCCTCTTTCCCTTTTTGGCCTCGGGTGGGATTTCATCTATTTCAGCCGCGTGATCCATGGCTTCTTCTCCGCCACCCTTATTGCCAATCTCATCGGCCATCTCTACTTTGCCCTCCTCATCCAAAAAAATTGGCCGGAGACCAAATCGATGATCACCGGCCGCATATCCCTCCGGGAATACCTGGAATCCCATTCTCCGCCGGAGTAAACAAGAAGGTTGCGGCGTCACCCCGGGGAAACCTGTTTCTGCCTTTTTCAGGGGGAAGACCGAACCCGAGAAATGTCTGGATTCCGGGGCCAGCCAAGAAGTATAATTCCACAAGCCAAAGGGGAGGACGAATTTTGGGGGAGGGATTAAAAAAGAGGGTCTTCTCCCAATCGAGTGGGTGTTTGAGGAAGATTTTGAGCTTCCCGGGTCTACCCCTGCCGGAAGAGAGTTGGCCGGGCCCAGGGCGGCATCCCGCCCGGGGCCGGACATCCTGAGGCAGCGGTTCTTCCATCGGGTCGCATCGGAAATGAATGGGGTTGTCCCTGTTTAAGCTGGGATTTCGTTTTAGGC
>JACAEW010000316.1 GCA_013388675.1 Syntrophaceae bacterium
AAGGAGGAACGACTATGCCGACGGGATACAACGGAAAAATTTTGCGGGTTAATTTGACTACCGGGGTGATCAGCGAAGACACTCCGCCGGAAATCGTTTACCGCATGTACATGGGGGGTTCCGCTCTCTCTTCCTATTTTTTATTAAAGGAACAGAAACCGGGCGTGGACCCGCTGGGCCCGGAAAACAAGCTGCTCTTCATGTCCAGCGTGATCTCCGGGGCGCCCCTGCCGGGCCTGACCCGTTACACGGTTGCCGCCCGCTCGCCCCTGACCGGAGCCTTCGGGGAAGCGGAAGCGGGCGGGTTCTTTGGGCCGGAGCTTAAGATGGCGGGGTTCGACGGAGTCATCGTGGAAGGGCGCGCGGCCAAGCCCGTTTATCTCTGGATCAAAGACGGCAAGGCGGAGATTCGGGATGCTTCCCGGATTTGGGGAAAAGACACGGGAGAGGCGGAAAGGCTGATTCGGGAAGAGCTGGGGGACAACCGGATTCGCGTGGCCCAGTGCGGTCCCGCCGGGGAAAAGCTGGTGCGGTATGCCTGCGTGGTCAACGAGCTGAAACACGCCAACGGGCGAACCGGCATGGGAGCGGTCATGGGGTCCAAGAACCTTCGGGCCGTAGCCGCCCGGGGGACGACCCGGCTTTCCTTTGCCGACCCGGAAAAAGTCCGGGAGATCGGGAAAAAAGTGCTGGAAATCCTGCCCACCTCCGTCCTTGCTCAAAATCTAAAGAAATTCGGGACGCCCATGTTTGTCATGCCCCTGAATAACTCCGGGATTCTGCCCACGCGCAATTTCCAGAAAGGACAATTCGAAGGGGCGGAGGCCATTTGCGGGGAAAAGATGACCGACACCATCCTGGTGAAGTCGGAAGGTTGTTACGCGTGCGCGGTACAGTGCAAGAGAGCGGTTAAGGTCGAGGGAAAGTACAACGCCACCCCGGAATACGGCGGCCCCGAATATGAGACGGTGGCATCTTTGGGCTCCTACTGCGGGATCGACAATCTGGCGGCCATCGCCCAGGGCAACGAGATGTGCAACCGCTATGGGTTGGATACCATATCCGTGGGGGTGTGCATCGCCTTCGCCATGGAATTGGTAGAGAAGGGAATTCTTACCCGGAAGGACACGGACGAGATCGACCTCCGTTTCGGCAACCCCGATGCAATGCTGGCGATGATCGGCAAGATCGCCCGCCGGGAGGGTTTCGGAAACCTCTTGGCCGAAGGGGTCCAGATCGCGGCCCAAAAGATCGGCAAAGGGGCCGAGAAGTATGCCATGCATATCAAAGGACAGGAATTGCCCATGCATGACCCGCGGGGAAAGCAGGGGTTGACCCTAAGCTATGCCACTTCACCAACCGGCGCGGATCATATCGAAGCCCCGCATGACACATCCTTCCTGACCGATGGCCCGGCGCTGAAGGCGGCCAAGCCTGCCGGGGTCCTGGAGCCCGTTTCAGCCTTGGAGATGGGCCCCCAAAAGGTCCGCCTTTTTACCCATACCCAGGCCATCTGGAACGCCTTTAATTCTTTGGGAGTGTGCAATTTCGCCGCGGCCCCTTATACGGCCTTTCCCCTGGTTTCCCTCGCCGAAGCGGTGGAGGCCATTACCGGCTGGAATACGAGCCTCTACGAATTGATGGAGCTGGGGGAACGGACGGTCACCTTGGCCAGGATGTTCAACATTCGGGAGGGGCTTTCCAGCAAGGATGATTATCTCCCCGACAGGCTGTACGAAAGCCTGGAGGCCGGGACCCCGCGGGAGAAAAAATTTACCCGGGAAGATTTCGCCAAAATCCTGCGGCTTTACTACGAGGCCATGGGATGGGACCCTCAAACCGGAGTGCCGACGCAGGGAAGATTGAGCTTTTTGGGCCTGGATTGGCTGATTCCCAAAAAATAGAAAATGACCTTCCGGAGCCGAGGTTTGCACGAGCAGGGGTATCCTGCCGGCTTCGAGAAAAAGGGGGAACTTCCTGGAATCTGGAAGATATTCCCATTTTCAGGCGGGGTGATCCAAAAGGACCCCCGCCCTATCACCCAATCTGAACTTATCCCCCGGAAGGGGTTTCCTTTCAGGCCTTCCTTTGGGTTCTCCTTGGTCAGGGAATAAAAAAGGTATTATTATCAAAAACTTATTCCAATCTGATCAAAAGGCCAAGAATTAATCCGCCTGGCCGATAGCAAAAAAACATCGTATAGGAATTTCCTTTTTTATCCCCATCCCCCAACCCGCCTCCCACGGGGGGAGGGGAAAAATTTTGGGACTCCCCGATTCCCTCCCCCTGGATTGGGGACGGTTAAAATAGGGGTGATTTTAACTTGAAAGGGGTAAAAAAGGGATCATCAACAGGCATCCAAAGGTTAATTCAGGGTCCACTGGGCCGCCCAAAATAATGTTGACCCGGGGCAATTCGTAATGTTAAAATAAAAAGCGAGCTTAGCTCAGGGAGGCGGGGACATGTTTAAAATTGGCGACAAGGCAGTCTATCCTGCGCACGGGGTTGGGGTTATTGAAGACATTCAGTGCAAGGTAATCGGGGGTTGCAAGCGGACGTTTTACGTGTTGAGGATCCTTGAGAAAGACATGACCATCATGATCCCCAAGGATAACGCGCAAAATGTCGGGCTCCGCGAAATCATTCAGAAAAAAGATGTGCCCAAGGTGATCCGGATTCTCTCGGAGAAGAATGGGAAAGTGGATTGCCAGACCTGGAATCGTCGGTACCGGGAGTATATGGAAAAGATCAAATCCGGTTCCGTCTTTGAAGTGGCCGAGGTCCTGCGCGACCTTTTTCACCTAAAATGCGACAAAGACCTGTCTTTTGGGGAAAGGCAAATGCTCGACCTGGCCCAGAACCTACTAGTCAGGGAACTCGCCAGCGCCAAGAACATTTCCGAAGAAAAGATGCGCAGCCGCCTGCTGAGCATCTTCAATACCTGAAGCTAATCTCTTTTTTACAAAATTCAAAACGGAAAGGAGGTGAAAAGCGATGGGATTGCTTATTCTCCGAATCCTGCTCGTTGCGGCTACCGGGGCCAGCGGGTATTTCCTCGCCCTGCAGACTTTCACTTTCCCCGAGGCCGGCCTATTGGGCCTGGGGATTGGAGGGGCCATCGGGCTACTGGTCATCCTCGGGGAACGGAGCATCCGTCGGGTTCCCCTAAAGGTGACCATCGGGGGAGCCATCGGGCTGGTCCTGGGGCTGATGTTGGCCAACGTTCTTATGAACTCCTTTTTTTCCGGAATTTTTGAAGGACTGGGCATCTATTTTGCGGGTTATTTTTTGATTAACTGCGCCCTCGGGTACCTGGGCTTTCTTTTGGGGGTTAGGAAGGGAAGGGAATTCGAGCTGACTCGTCTTCCCTGGTTCTCCCCGAAGTCGGGGGAAGGATGCAACGGCCACAAAGTGCTGGATACGAGCGTGATCATCGATGGGCGTATCGCCGACATCTGCGATACGGGATTCATGGAAGGAACCTTTATCATTCCCCAGTTCATCCTCCAAGAACTGCAGCACATTGCCGATTCCTCCGACCCCCTGAAACGCGGAAGAGGACGCAGGGGCCTGGATGTTCTCCACCGCATTCAAAAACAAAGCAATCTGGAGGTCAAGATCGTCGATCAGGATTACCCCAAGATCCAGGAGGTCGACGCCAAGCTGATCGCCCTGGCCAAAGAAACCAGCGCCAAGATTGTGACCAATGATTTCAACCTGAACAAGGTGGCGGAACTCCAGGGCATCCCCGTTCTTAACATCAACCAGCTTTTCAACGCCCTGAAACCGGTCGTCCTCCCCGGTGAAGTGATGAACGTGAAAATCCTGAAAGAGGGGAAGGAGCCCGGGCAGGGAGTCGCCTATCTGGACGACGGAACCATGGTGGTGGTGGACAATGCCCGGCGGTACATGGGGAAAAATGTGGACGTCACGGTCACCAGCGTCCTGCAGACCACAGCCGGCCGGATGATTTTCACCATTCTGAAGGAAGAGGCTCCCGAGAACTTTTACCAGAGCTTCAGCCACTGATCGGAACCGCACACCGGGCGAAAAGGAAAGAACCCAGGGTGGGAATCCATCCTGGGTTCTCTTTATCACGGGCGGGCAAAACTCTCCGTTCCGGGGACCGATGATGCGGGATAAGCCCGGCGTCTTCGATCTTCGCTCCATGGAGGGGCAGGGGGGACCAACCTTGCGGGTGGTGGCCTTGATTCCGGCCGCGGGCCAGGGAAAACGGATGGGGAGCGAAAGGCCCAAAGCCTTTATTCTCCTGGGAGGCCTTCCCATTCTGGCCCATACCCCCAAAAATTCCAAACCTGCCCTCAGGTAAATGAAGTCATTCCCCTCGTTCCCGCAGGCGAAGGAGTGGCTTGGACCCGGGAGATCGTTTCCCGATTGGGCCTGCAAAAGGTATCCCGAATCATGACCGGGGGGGAGGAGCGCCAGGAATCGGTCTTTATAGGATTGAAGGCCATTCGGGAAAAGGCCGATTGGGTCATCATCCATGACGGGGTTCGCCCTTTTGTCACGCCCGACTTAATCCAGCGGGCCTTGGGCGAAACCCTCCGCGCCCGGGCGGTTGCCGCAGCTTTGCCGGCCAGCGAGACCATCAAGGAAATATCCCGGGAAAATACGGTTTTAAGAACCGTGGACCGCCGCCAACTTTGGATGGTCCAAACCCCTCAATTATTCGATTATGACCTGATCCTGAAGGCTCATGAAGAGGCCCGAAGAGAAGGGTTTGGGGCGACGGATGATGCGATGCTGGTGGAACGTCTGGGAATTCCGGTCAAGGTCATCGAAGGGTCGAGGTTCAACTTTAAAATCACGACTCCCGAGGATCTAGTGTTGGCCGAAGCGCTTTTGAAATACGGTTCGGAGGGGCGGGTTTGAAACCCGCCCGTACGGAGTTTCAAGTAAGAAGGTTTTTCCCTAGAAATGTTTTTTCAACTTTAGTCACTCTAGGCGCTGTCTTTATGCGGATCGGTTTTGGCTACGATGTGCATCCCCTGGTGGAGGGACGAAGGCTGATCCTTGGCGGGGTGGAGATTCCCTTCGAAAAGGGGTTGGAAGGCCACTCGGATGCCGACGTTCTCCTGCATGCCATCTGCGACGGAATCCTGGGGGCCCTGGGGGAAGGGGACATTGGCCGGCATTTTCCCAATACCGACCCGCGATTCAAGGGGATTTCCAGCCTCCGGTTGCTCGAGGCCGTGGCTTCCAAGTTGGCGGAAAAGTTTTTCCTGGTTGAAAATCTCGACAGTACGGTGGTCGCGGAAAACCCCAAAATCGGGCCTTACCTTCCCCGAATGGCGGAACAGATTGCCCGGACTCTTCGGGTGGGCCCCGATCAGGTCAATATCAAAGCTACCACCTCGGAAAAACTCGGGTTTGTCGGAGAAGGAAAGGGGATCGCGGCTTATGCCGTGGTTCTTTTGAAAGAAGATTTGCAGGCTAAGTATCCCAATTATGCCTAAAGGGATCTGATCTTTTGAACTCCGGCGCCCGCCCGGCACTTGACCGGGGCTTCGCCGGGACGACGATACCACAGACGTTCTATGGGACCATCGCGCTTGAGCATCGAAAAGAACCTTTTCGCACCGTCCAGGTCCTTGGTATGAGTGTTCGTGTCCGCTTCGCTCCCAGCCCCACGGGCGCGCTGCATGTAGGAAACGCCCGGACCGCCCTTTTTAATTTCCTCTTTGCCCGCCAGAGCGGAGGGACTTTTATTTTGCGGCTGGAGGATACGGATCGGGAGCGTTCGACGCCCGAAGCCGAGAGGGGAATCCTGGAGGACCTGCGCTGGCTGGGATTGGAGTGGGATGAAGGGCCGGAGCGACCCGGGAAATTCGGCCCCTACCGGCAGTCGGAACGTCTTGAGACCTACCGGCGCTATGCCATGGACCTGCTGGAAAAAGGGAATGCCTACCGCTGCTATTGCACCGATGAGGAGCTGGAGGAGAAGAGACAGCGTTCTTTGGCGAAAGGAATCCCGCCCATGTATGACGGCCGCTGCCGCTGCCTGAAACCGGAGGAAGAACAGACCTTCCTCCGTTCCGGCCGGGCGGCCTCGGTGCGTTTTCGGGTGAACGCGCGGAGCGTGGAGTTTCAGGACCTGGTGAAGGGAGCCATGTCCTTCGACGGCAGGAAAATGGGGGATTTCGTGATCCTCCGTTCGGACGGGACGGCTTCCTATAATTTTGCCGTAGTGATCGACGACGCCCGGATGGAAGTCTCCCATGTCATCCGGGGGGAAGACCATCTGGCCAATACGGCCCGCCAGGTTCTCCTGTATCAGGTTTTGGGTTTTGCCCTCCCCCAATTCGCGCACCTGGCGATGATTTTGGGACCCGATCGAACCCCTCTGAGCAAACGTCACGGGGCCACTGCGGTTGCCCATTTTCGCGAAGCCGGCTATTTGCCCGAGGGATTGGTGAACTACCTGGCTCTCCTGGGATGGTCCTCCGAAGACGGCCAGGAAATCTTTAGCCTGGAGGAACTCATAAAAAAGTTTTCGCTGAAACGCCTTTCCCGCAGCCCCGCGGTCTTCGACCCGGAAAAGCTGAAATGGATGAACCGGGCTCATCTAAAGGGGATTCAGGGAGAAGAAGCCCTCGACCTGGCTATTCCTTTCCTCCGCGAATCCGGGGGAAAGCTGGAGGGGCTTCCAAAATCCCGGCTGGTGGCTGCATTGGAAGCCGTGTGGGAAGAAGTGGACACCCTTTCCCAAATCCCAGAGCGGCTGACCTTTCTCCTCGACGAAGGGTGGAACCCGGAACCGGAAGCCCAGACTCTGGCGGGGAAGGAAGAGACCCAGCGGGTGATCCAGGGGTTGAAAGAAGAACTCCTTTCGGTGGAAGAGGTGACGCCGGAAAATTACCGTCCCCTTCTCGCCGGCCTAGCCAAAAGAGCCGGTCTTACCGGTCGAAACCTCTATATGCCCCTGCGGGCCGTGCTTACCGGAAGGACCCGGGGTCCCGAACTCGAAAAGGTATTCCTCTTGCTGGGAAAAGAAAAGATCCTGAAGCGGGTCGATTCGGTCCTGCAAAGAAATCGAAAAGAGAGGAGTTTCTAGATTGAAGAACCAGGAGTTGCTTTCCTTCATCCCCCAGTTCAAGAACGCCCGGGTCCTGGTCATCGGGGACCTGATGGTCGACGAATACATCTGGGGAAGCGTTTCCCGGATCTCCCCCGAGGCCCCGGTTCCCGTGGTGAGCGTAACTTCAGAGAGCCTGCGTCTGGGGGGCGCGGGGAATGTGGTGAACAATATTTATACCCTGGGCGGGAAGGTCTGGATCGCGGGGGTCGTGGGGGATGACGAGATGGGCCGCAAAGTCATCCAAGACCTCCAAAAAATGGGGGTTGACACCCGGGCCGTGGCCGTAGAGTCGGGTTGGACCACCACGGTCAAGACCCGCATCATCGCTCATCACCAGCAGGTGGTCCGGTACGACCGGGAAGTGGTCCGGACCATCCGTCCGGAAGCGATGAAAAAGGTCCTTTCCGTGCTGGAGGACCGGGTCCGGGATTTGGACGCGGTTCTGATTTCCGATTACGGCAAAGGGGTCATCTGTCCGGAACTGGTGGAACAGGTCCGCTCTCTCGCCCTCGGAGAGGGAAAAATCCTGGCAGTGGACCCGAAAGTGAAGAACTTCCCCCTCTTCCAGAAGGTCACGGTCATTACTCCCAACCACCATGAAGCCGCCCAGGCCGCGGGCCGGTGGATCCAGAGCGAAGAGGATATGGTTTCCGTCGGCCGGCACCTTCTGGGGCAACTGCAGGCCCAATCCTTGCTGATCACCCGGGGAGAGAAGGGGATGACTCTTTTCGAGGCGAATGGGGATATTACCAACATTCCCGCCATGGCCAAGGAGGTCTTTGACGTGACCGGCGCCGGGGACACGGTGATTTCGGTCCTGACCCTGGCCATGTCGGTGGGAGCCAGCGTGAAGGAGGCCGCCGTCCTTTCCAATCATGCGGCCGGAATCGTGGTGGGAGAAGTGGGGACCGCCACCCTGAAGGCCTCGGACCTCGAAGATGCCCTCAAGTATGGCATCCAGAAAAAAGGCAGCCCTTCGGCCGCCAATCCCCCGGGAGCGCCGTGAGCCTTCTTCAATCCCCTAAGCGGGTTAAGTTGGCCATGAGCATCATTTTTTCGCGGGCGGAAGACTTCGTTTCGGCCCTCGCCGAGGCAGACCGGAAATATGGTCCGGCAGACCTCGTCAGCGAGCCCCTTTCTTTCCATTTTACCGATTATTATGAAAGGGAAATGGGAAAGGGACTTTGGCGGAGGATGGTCGGGTTCGAGCCTATGATCTCCCCGGAACGACTGGTTTCCGTCAAGCTGTGGGCCAACCGGGTGGAGGGTCAAAGCCTGAATGAAGGGGGGGGCCGGCGGGTCAACATCGACCCGGGATACGTGGCCGGGGCCAAATTCGTCCTGGCTACGGGCAAGGATTACAGCCACCGGCTTTACCTCGGGGAGGGGGTTTACGGAGAAATCACCCTCATCGGGCGAAAAAGAGGCTTTTCTCCGCTGCCCTGGACCTACCCGGATTATGCTTCCCAGCCCCTCTTGGGAATCATCGCCCTGATGAGAAGGAAATACCTGTGGCAGCTCAAGCAAGAGGGTGAAACGAATAAGAGGGAAGACAGGGAAAACGGGTAAAGCCCGCTTTGCCCATAATTTCAGGGATGGGTCCTATGATCAAGAGCATGACCGGTTTCGGCCGGGGAGAATGGGAAGAGGACGGAAAGAAGCTGGGGGTGGAGATTCGGTCGGTCAATCACCGCTATTGCGACATCTCCATCCGCCTGCCCCGAAGACTGAACCCGCTGGAAACCCAAGTGCGAAACCTCCTTCGCCAGCGTCTTTCCCGGGGGCGCATCGAGGTATTCGTTCAACTGGACGAGTCCTCTATTCCCGGGCAGAAATTGGAGCTCGATTTGCCCTTGGCCCGGGATATCTACCTGGCTTTGAAGGCCCTTCAGGAAAACCTGGGAATCCCGGGGGAGATCCGGCTGGAAACCATGGCCGGCTTCCGGGATATTATCGGCCGCAAGGAGGCCGAACCGGACCTGGAAAAAGAATGGGAATGTCTCCGGAGCGCCCTGGAGGGGGCCCTTTCGAGCCTGGAGGCCATGCGCCGGGAAGAGGGGGCCAAACTCCGGGAGGACTTCCTGGGAAGGCTGACGGCCATTGAAACCATGGTCCGGCAAATCGAAGAAAAGGCCCCCCTGGCCCTGCGGGCTTGCCGCGACCGCCTGGCCCAGCGGGTTCAGGAGCTGAGCGGCGGTCTGGAAATCGACGAGACCCGCCTGGCCCAGGAGGTGGCTTTCCTGGCAGAGCGGAGCGACATCACCGAGGAGTTAGTCCGGATGCGCAGTCATTTGAGCCAGTTCCGGGATTTGCTCGACCGCCCGGAGCCGGCGGGCCGAAGATTGGAATTTCTCCTCCAGGAAATCAACCGCGAGGCGAACACGATGGGCTCCAAGGCCAACTATGCCAGCATCGCCCACGTGGGAGTGGAAATTAAGAGCGAACTGGAAAAAATGCGCGAACAGGTCCAGAACGTGGAATGATTTTTTTGCCCTTTCAAATTATTTTTGGATGAAAAACCCGGGAAAGAAAGAAGGGATTTTGTTCGTGGTCTCCGGCGCTTCGGGAACGGGGAAGTCCACCCTTTGCCGGGCTATGCTGAAGGTTTTTCCGAACCTCCGTTTCTCCATTTCCCACACGACCCGTCCGCAGCGACCCGGGGACCGCGAGGGAATTGATTATTTCTTTGTTTCTTCGCAAGAATTCCAGGCCATGATCGACCGTCAGGAGTTTGTGGAATGGGCCGAGATTTACGGCCACCGCTACGGAACCTCAAAGGCCATGTGGGAAACGGCCCGGGCCAAAGGTCAGGATTTGATCCTGGACATCGATGTCCAGGGAGCTCGTCAATTGCGGGCTCAGAATATTGCCGCGGCCTTCGTCTTTATCCTCCCCCCTTCCCTGGCGGAATTGAAGCGGCGGCTGATGAACCGGAAGACCGAGGGAAAGGAAGCCCTGGGGGAACGGATCATGAAAGCCCGGGCTGAGATCGCCGATTCCCGCTGGTATGACTACCTGATTATCAACGATGACTTGCAGGCGGCCAAGGACCGGCTCAAGGCGATCATTCTGGCCGAGCATTGCCGCAGGGAGCGGCAGGCCGAAGCGGTCGATAAATTACTGGTTGAAAAGTAAGGGAGATTCTTTTTAAAATCACTAAAATCGCCCAGCGAAAAGTCAGGAGGAACCTAAATGGCTCGAATCACTGTGGAAGATTGCTTGAAGAAGGTTTCCAACCGTTTCGCCCTGGTCCTGCTGGCCGTCGCCCGGACCAAGCAGCTCTATAAAGGGTCCAAACCGCGCGTGCAGGCGGACAACAAAGAAGTGGTCCTGGCGCTCCGGGAGATTGCCGCCGGAAAAGTCATGCTGGCCCGGCCGCTGCAGGAAGACGGTCAACTGCAAGGCAAACCTTCCAAACAGATCAAGGAGTAACCGGAGGATTGGGGCCTATGAATCCACCTTTATCCCCCGCCGAAAAAATAATCTTTGCCCTCGACGTTTCCACCCTGGAAGAGGCGCGAAAATTCGTCCGTCTTTTGAAAGGGCGGACCGGGCTCTTCAAGGTGGGCCTGGAACTTTATACGGCGTTGGGAAAAGAAGCGGTTCGAGCGGTGCAGGAGGAGGGGGGAAGGGTATTTTTGGACCTGAAGTTCCATGACATTCCCAACACCGTCTCCCGTGCCGCCGAGGAGGCGGTCAAGCTCGGCGTGGACATGTTCAATCTTCATGCTTCCGGCGGAACCGAAATGATGCGGGAAACGGCGGAGAGGTGCCGGAAGGCCGCAGAGAGGATGAATCGGCGGCCGCCCATCGTCCTGGCGGTTACCATTCTGACCAGCATGGACGATGAAAACTTGAAGGAAATCGGCATGGCCGGCCCGGTAGAGGAGAGGGTCGCGAGCCTGGCCCAATTAGCCCGGAAAGCGGGGGTGGACGGGGTCGTGGCTTCGCCCCGGGAGATTGTCCCGATCCGCAGGCGTTGCGGGGAAAGGTTCGTGATCGTTACCCCGGGAATCCGTCCGGCCTTCGAAGGGGGCAAAGATGATCAAAAAAGGGTCATGACTGCGGGTGAGGCCATTTCTGCCGGAGCCGATTACATCGTCGTCGGCCGACCCGTCCGATTGGCACCCGACCCTGCGGCGGCAATGGACCGGGTCATCGAAGAGGTCCGGTAAGGGGAAATCTGCTTTTCTTGCGGTGTTTTCCGTCTTCCGATTTCTCCCCGCCCTTATCCGCCGGGTCCTGCCTCAGGGGGGAAATCTTCAGACCCTGCCGTCCCTATGAAGACCCGATTTCTTTTCGCGGCGATCCTATTTTTCCTCATCCTGCAGATGAATTGTGCTGGGCCATCCGTGCGGCTGCCCGTGGAGAAGGCCCCCGAATCCCCTCAACCCGGGGTTTCCGAGCGTTTTCCCAAGAAAGTGTATAATTTGGGGTTTTCTTCGGCCTGGGAAGATACCCTTCGGTCGCTGCGGGAAACGAATATGCCCTTGCTCGTCCTCGACAAGGACAGGGGAATCATTCGAACCGATTATATAAGAGGCGCCGAATTCCGCAACCAGGAAAAAGCGTTTTCGGTCCGATACAAATACGATATCTCTTTGTCCCGCGAGGCGGAGACCAGGACGGGCTTGCATATCCGTTGCCATTACGAGATCAAAGAAAAAAGGGGGCCGTCTTTTGAAAACGCCAATCATCTGTACCCCGATGAGGTGATGGGCCTGGAAGACGAATTGTACCAAATCATCGAATCTACCCTGCGCCGGACCGAAGCCTCCAGGCCCGCGCGCTCCCGAGCGGAATTAAAAGGAGAGTTTCCCCCTCCGGCAAAAGAGTCGGTTCCCATTCGACCTCCATCCCCTAAAATTTTCCTGCTTACCAAAAAGAACGCCCCCTTGCGGGAAGGCCCATCTGCCGAGTCGAAAATCATCCTGACCTTTCGGCCAGGGAGGAAGGTGGAAAAGATCGAGGAGTCGGGGAATTGGGTGCGGGTGAAAATCTGGGGATCGATTGTCGGATGGGTCCAGAAGGATTTTTTGGAGGAAGCCCCGCCATGAGAATTGCGGATTGCCGAATGCGGATTGAAAAAGCAACTTCTCCAAATGCGGAATGAAGCAAAGAGGCCTGCCTTTCCATGGCCGAGGGGGCCCCTGAAAATGCAGGCGCGCGCGGCGCGCGCCCTTGAAGAAGGCCGAGCGGAAAAAGAACTGATATCGAGACCCGCAGGAGCGATGAAAGGGAGAATGAAATCGCCATGAGCCAGAAGCCGGATAAGGTCATCTACACCATGATGGAGGTGGGCCGGTACTATGACAAGAGACCGGTCCTGCAGGACATTTCCCTGGGCTATTTCTACGGGGCCAAGATCGGGGTGATCGGCCTGAATGGATCGGGAAAAAGCTCCCTCCTCCGAATCATGGCCGGGGTGGACAAAGAGTTCGTGGGGCAGACCATTCTTTCTCCCGGATACACCATCGGCTTTCTCGAACAGGAACCCAAGCTGGATGACGCCAAGACCGTCCGGGAGATCGTGGAGGAAGGCGTTAAAGGAACCATCGACCTGCTCAAGGAATTCGAGAAGATCAACGAAAAATTCGCCGAGCCCATGTCCGACGAAGAAATGAACAAGCTCCTGGAGCGGCAAGGACAGGTCCAGGAAAAGCTGGACGCCCAGGGAGCCTGGGACCTCGACAGCCGGTTGGAGATGGCCATGGACGCCCTGCGGTGCCCGCCCGGCGATACGCCGGTCAAGGTCCTCTCGGGAGGGGAGCGCCGGCGCGTCGCCCTCTGCCGCCTTCTTTTACAGAAGCCCGACATCCTTCTCCTCGACGAACCCACCAACCACCTCGATGCTGAGACCGTGGGGTGGCTGGAACAGCACCTGCGGCAATATGCGGGTACGGTCATCGCTGTAACCCATGACCGGTATTTTTTGGACAACGTGGCCGGCTGGATTTTGGAGCTCGACCGGGGCCGGGGAATTCCCTGGAAGGGAAATTACTCCTCCTGGCTGGAGCAGAAGAGGACCCGCCTGCAGCAGGAGGAGAAGGCGGAGAGTGCCCGCCAGAAGACCCTCCAGCGCGAGCTGGAGTGGATCCGCATGGCTCCCAAGGCGCGCCAGGCCAAGGGAAAAGCGCGAATCAACGCTTACGAAGCCCTGCTGAGCCAGGAGACGGAAAAGCGCCGCGAGGACCTCGAGATTTACCTGCCCCCCGGACCCCGGTTGGGAAACCTGGTCATAGAGGCGGAAAATTTGAGTAAAGCCTACGGCAAGAACCTCCTGTTCGAAGGATTGAGTTTTTCCCTTCCTCCCGGGGGAATCGTGGGGGTCATCGGCCCCAACGGAGCGGGGAAAACGACCCTATTCCGTCTGATCACCAGCCAGGAAGAGGCGGACAGCGGAACCATCCGGATCGGGGAAACGGTCAAGCTCGCCTACGTGGATCAAAGCCGTGATACCCTCGACCCGGAAAAAACCATCTGGCAGGAAATCTCCGGCGGGCAGGAAATCCTCCAGCTCGGAAATCGGGAGGTCAACTCGCGGGCTTACGTGGCCCGGTTCAACTTCCCCGGCCCGGAGCAGCAAAAGAAGGTGGGGCTGTTGTCAGGCGGCGAAAGAAACCGGGTTCACCTCGCCAAGATGCTGAAGGAAGGGGGCAACGTCATCCTGCTGGACGAGCCGACCAACGACCTGGATGTGAACACCCTGCGGGCCCTGGAAGAAGCCCTGGAAAACTTTGCCGGCTGCGCCGTGGTCATCAGCCACGACCGCTGGTTCCTGGACCGGATTGCTACTCATATCTTGGCCTTTGAGGGAGATAGCAAGGCTGTCTGGTTCGCCGGGAATTATTCCGATTACGAAGCCGACCGCAAAAGAAGGCTCGGCGCCGCCGCGGACCAACCGCACCGCATCAAGTACCGCCAGTTGACGCGAACCTAATTTACGATTCCATTCACGATTTCATCAAGTTTCGATGAAGAAAAGATCGCCTTGACACCCTTAATCAACCTCATTAAACTGATCTTAAATTATCGGGCCGTTCAATTTTTATGAGATCGTAAAAAGGAAAAAATACTCCCTCCCCATCGACGGGGGAGGGTTGGGGTGGGAGGGATGAATAGAAGCATTCCAATTCCTTATCCATCCCCCTCCCCTTCATCCCCTCCCGCCAGGGGAGGGGAAATTTACTTTTTACGAAAGCATCCATTTTATCCTCCCGAATGACGGAGAAAAGGGAATTCCGGCTAGAACTTCTCTCTATGCAAAGAGAGAGCATTTTTGCCTCATACATAAGGGATTCCGGCTTTCGCCGGAATGACCGGGTTAATGGCTTTTGCAAGAATCTCAAAAATGTTCAAAAAAGGTGGTTTTGAATTTCACAATCCGCATTCGAATAGGTTTTTATCATGTTCGTTGATTCTCACGCCCATTTGGAAATGGAGGATTTTGACCGCGACCGGGACCGGGTGATCGCCCGCGCTTTGGAGGCCGGGGTGGGCTATATCATCACCGTGGGGACTACGCTTCCGGAAATCGAAAAGGCCCTCCAAATTGCCGCTACGTATCCTTCCGTTTACGTCGCTTTGGGAATCCACCCCCATGAAGTCAAAGACATCGGCAGGGGGGATTATGATTCCCTCCGCAGGCTCTCCCGGGAAAAAAAGGTCGTGGCCTTCGGGGAGATCGGGCTGGATTTTTACCGTAACCTCTCCCCCCGCGAAGTGCAGCAGAGCCGGTTCCGCGAGCTTTTGGAATTGGGACTCGACCTGGGCCTGCCCCTCATCATTCACGACCGGGATGCCCATGAGGAAACTCTTCGCATCCTGGAAGGGGTGAAGAACGAACCATGGCAAGGGGTCTTCCATTGCTTCTCCGGGGACCCGGAGATGGCCCAAAAAGTGATAAAAATGGGCTTCCACCTTTCCATCCCCGGGACGGTGACCTTTAAAAAATCCACCCTTCAGCATGAGGTGGTGAAACGGATTCCCCTGGAAAAGATCCTGATCGAAACCGATTGTCCCTATCTGGCCCCCGAACCCTACCGGGGTAAGAGGAACGAACCGGCCTATATCCTTAAGACGGCGGAGAAGATCGCGGAACTTAAGCACCTCCGCCTGGAGGACGTGGCCCGGATTACTTCCCTGAATGTCAAGCTCCTCTTCGGCGTGGGGGAAGAAATTCCCAGGGGAAAGATCGTTTACCCCATCCGCAATTCCCTGTACCTGAACCTCACCAATCGCTGTTCCAACCGGTGCACCTTTTGCTGGAAGAACGCATCCTTTATCGTTAAAGGCCACGACCTGGAGCTTTCCCGGGAACCGAATGCCCGGGAACTCCTGGAAGCCATCGGGGACCCGAAAGGTTACGACGAGGTTGTCTTCTGCGGATTCGGGGAACCGCTGTTGCGGTTGGACGTGGTGAAAGCCGTTGCCGCAGAACTGAAAAAAAAGGGAGTGAAGATTCGAATCGACACGGACGGGCAGGCCAACCTGGTTTACGGCCGCAATATCCTTCCCGAGCTGAAGGGTCTTGTCGATTCCATATCCGTGAGCCTGAATGCGGAAAATGCCCAGAAATACCATCGCTTCTGCCGGTCCCCCTTCGGAGAAAAGGGGTTCGAGGGTGTCCTGGATTTTCTCCGGGAGTCCAAGAAGGTCATCCCCGAGGTGACGGCAACGGCCCTGACCATGCCGGGCGTGGACCTGGAGGCCTGCCGCAGGCTGGCCGAAGATGAACTGGGGGTGAAGTTCCGCGCCCGGGCTTTTGATGAGGTGGGATAAGAATATGAGAAAGGAGCTAGTGAGTTTAACCCTTTTCTTCTTGATCGGCTCCATCACGGGAGTTTGGGCTGGGTCCTCGGAAGAAAAAAAGGATCGGTTGGTTGTGGATCGCTTCACCGAAGGGGGGGACGAAAAGGGGATACCGAAAGGCTGGACCCAGGAAAAAGAACTCGGGCCCCAGTCCAAAATCTCGGTGGGACAGGAAAAAGAATTTTCCTTCGTCCATCTCCTGAGCGTCAACGACGGGTTTGGAATCAAAAAGGAACTTTCTTTCGACATCCGCAAATACCCCCATCTCACCTGGAGGTGGAAAGCCACCCGTCTTCCCAAGGGCGGGGACATCCGGAAGCGCGAGACCGACGATCAGGCCGGTCAGATTTATGTTCTCTTCCCCCGTTTTCCTGCCATGATCAACACCCGGTCCATGGGCTACATCTGGGACGCCCTGACTCCCGTGGGAACTGCCGGGACAAGCACGGCCTACAGCAGGATGAAGTACGTGGTCCTGCAAAGCGGCCCGGACAAGTTGGGACAGTGGACCTGGGAAACCCGGAATGTTCTAGAGGATTACAAAAAATATTTCCAGGAAGACCCCCCCCAGGTGGGAGGCCTTCTGCTTTACATCAACACGCAGCATACCCAAAGCTCGGCGGAAATCTACTACGGAGAGATTTTCTTCTCCGCCCGGCCACCCGGGGAATTAAAGTAAAGGGCTCCATGCCAGGCGGGGATTTAAAAAAAGCCGTGGCAAAGGGGAAAATCTTAGATACAATGAACGAATCTGACTCGATTTTTCACGCCTTGAGGGAAGGCCTGAGAAAAAATACTGGAAAGGAGAAGCAAAGATGAAAAAGTATACCTGCAACATTTGCGGTTATGTGTACGACCCGGCCGTAGGGGACCCGGACAACGGGATTAAACCCGGAACCGCCTTCGAGAAACTTCCCGATAGTTGGTCCTGTCCGGTCTGCGGGGCTTCCAAATCGGATTTTTCTCCCGAAGGTTGATTCTTGCGGGTTGGCCGATCTCATCTCCCCCGATCGGGAGGCACCCGATTCTGAATGCCCTTCAATCCCCCCACCTAACCCAACATGAAAGGAAGGCAGGGGGATTTTTCATCTCCCGGTGCCGAAGCCATTCAGGAGGTCTGGAATCGGGGCTTTTACCTTAAGCTTTGATCCATCTAGACTTCAATGATTTCATTCTTTTGGCTGCTTCCTCGGGGCTCGTTCCTCGTTTCCGTCGAGATGGCCAGACAGGAACTCTCCACGAGGAACCCGTAATGAGCAACGAGGAACGCCTTTTCCCCCTCCAAACCTTCACAGGAGTTTCCCATGCCCCAGACCGGCAAAAGGCCCGGGACGCCGAATCATCTTATCCGCGAGAAAAGCCCCTACCTGCTCCAGCATGCGGAAAATCCCGTGGATTGGTATCCCTGGGGCGAAGCGGCTTTCCAAAAAGCAAAAGAAGAGGATAAGCCCGTTTTCCTCTCCATCGGCTATGCCACCTGCCATTGGTGCCATGTGATGGCCCACGAGTCTTTCGAGGACGAGGAGGTGGCTTCGGTTCTCAACCGGCATTTCGTGTCCATTAAGGTGGACCGGGAGGAACGCCCGGACGTGGACCAGGTTTACATGTCCGTTTGCCAG
>JACAEW010000249.1 GCA_013388675.1 Syntrophaceae bacterium
GGACTGCGACTGCGCTCATTCTTCTCTTGGCTTGCATAAAACCCCTCCTGGTTGAGGAAGCTATTTGAGCAGCTTCAGGTAGCTTTGAAGGACGACCATACAAATGTAAAAGGTGTCTACCACCGGACGGAAGTTGCTCCGGGGCGCATGGCCGTTCAAGTGGTAGATGTTTTTCACCGGAACGCTGCTCAGGCGAATTCCCCGGCGCACCGCCCGTAGCAGAACCTCGGTCTCGGTCTGAAAATGCGAGGTGGTCAACGGAATGGACCGGAGGGTCCCGGCGGGATAGAGTCGGAAGCCGCACTGGGTATCTTCCAGATATTGGCCGAGGGCTTTGGAGATGAAGAAGGCCGCGGTCCGGTTGGAATAGTATCGCTGGGCGGGGAACCGGTCCGCCTGGGCCATGCGCGATCCGATCAGAATGGCCTGGGTGTCCTGCTCGTGGGCGGCCAGGAATTTGGGAATATCCGCCGGGTCATGTTGCCCATCGGCGTCCAAAGTCAGGATGGCCTTGCAGCCGTTGCTCAGGGCCAGCCCGAATCCCTGCCGAAGCGCAAACCCTTTTCCCCGGTTGGAAGGGAGGGAGACGACCTCTGCGGCCCGGCTGCGGGCCACCTTTTCCGTTCCATCCGTGGACCCGTCGTTGACCACGATCACTCGGGATAGGTATTTTTTCGTTCTTTCGATCACCTCTCCCACCGAACTCTCGGCATTGTAAGCTGGGATGATGGCCCAAAAATGCTTGCGCTCCACAATCTCTCCCCTGAATCCTGACCGCCCCGATGCCAGCCGCTCCCCGGCGCCGCATTCGGAGCCGCTAAAAGACCCTAAGAATTTAATATTTTTACCAAAAATGCCTTATAATTATCAATAATAAAATATGAACGCCATTCGAGATCGAATATTTTCCGGGATCGCTCGATTTTCCTTCAATCGCCGGCGCACGCTGATCTGGGCAGCTCTGTTTCTGGCGGTTCTATCGGGGTACCTGACGACCCGCCTTCATTTCCAGAGCGACGTCCTCAATCTCCTGCCGGAAAAATCCCCCCGAACGCAGGCCTTGGTAAAGTTTCTCCAGGAATTTGGGTCCGGGGACTCCTTGTTCGTCGTTCTGGACCGCAAAAGCGGCCGGGAGGTCGAACCGCTCATCCCCTTTGCCCAAGCCCTGGCCGATCGCCTGATGGCCACCGGTGAATTCAGCGAAATTATCGGACGGATGGAACCGGGGGGCAAAGAGGAGCTGTCCCGCGCCTTTCTCCGCATGGCGCTCTTTTACCTGTCGGAAGAAGACCTGAAGTCGCTGGAATCCAGGCTTTCGGACCGGGGGATCGAAGATCAAATCCGGCTCCTGAAAACCAGGCTGGCTTCCATGTTCACACCCCCCCTGGCTGCCTATGACCCGCTGGAACTTTTCCCCTTGTTCCAGAAAAACCTCCCCTTTCCTCCCTCCCTTGCCGACTCCGAGGATACGGATTTCCTGATCTCTTCCGACCGGAGGATGATCCTGCTCATCGCCAAGCCCAAAGGAGCGGCCCCGGATGTCGGTTACGACGAAATCCTGGTACGAAAAATAAAAGAAGCCGAGACCGCCGCGCGCCGGGACTTCGCCCGGGGACTCGGCGTCTCATCCCCCGCACTGCAGGACGATCTGCGCCTGGGTCTTACCGGCGGTTACATCCACGCCCTGGAAGATAGCCGCATAATCAAAAAGGAGTTGGTCCGGAACTTCTCCTTATCCCTGGCAGGGGTGCTGGCCCTCATCCTTCTGGCCTTCAGAAGCTCGAAGTTATTTGTCTATGCCCTCTTCCCTCTCCTGGTCAGCCCCCTTTTGACCCTGGGGTTGTTCTCCCCTTTTCTGGGGCGCTTGAATGAATCCACGGGGGCTTTTTCGGCCATCATTTTGGGCCTATCCATCGACTTTCTCCTTCTTCTTTACTGCCGCTACCTGGAGGAGAAGAACGCCGGCCCGCAGGTTTCCGACGCGTTGGGGAAAACTTTGAGGACCGTAGGACCGGGTATTTTCACCGGCGCCATCACCACCACGGCCGCCTACTACGCTCTCTTCGTTTCGGATTTTCGGGGGGTGAAGGACCTGGGCCTCCTCACCGGAACCGGCATTCTGGTCAGCATGGCCTGCGCCCTTTTTCTCTTCCCCGCCCTGGTGGCGTGGAGGGAGGCAAAAGGGCCTGCCTCCGCGGGGCGAAAGATTTTTCCCACCTCCTGGGGGCTGGAGCGTTTAAGCTCCCTTTCCTTGAAATTTCCTCTTCCCCTCTTCCTCCTCTGCGGGGTCTTCACCCTCCTTTCTATCGTCTGGGCGTTTCGGGTGGAATTGAGCAATGACCCGCGCAAACTCCGCCCCGCCCATCATCCTTCTTTGGCCCTGGAGGCGCAGGTCCAGGAAAAAATGGGAGAAGGTTTGGAAACCCTGGTTCTGCTAGCCCAGACCCGGACGCCCGAAGAGGCCCTGGAAATTCATGATGCCTGGGCGCAGGCGATCCAGAAAGGAATGTCCTCGGGCCTGCCCATTTCCCGTTTCGAGACTCTCTCTTCCTTCGTCCCTCCTTTATCCCGGCAAAAGAGAAACCTGAATTGGATGGAAACCCGGGGAAAAGAGTCTTTCGATCCCGACCGGGTGGAAAATAGGGTCCGGGAGGCGCTTCTCAAAGAGGGACTTCGGGCGGACACCTTCGGGCCGGGTTTGAGGGCACTGCGGGAAATGCTCTCCCAAAGAAATCCGCTGACCTGGCAAGAGGCGGAAGCATCCCCCTTGAAAAAAATCGGCGCGCGCTTCCTAAAACCCGTGGGAGAGTCCTGCCTCTCCGTCGCCTATGTTCACCTCCAGCCCGGTTTCTGGGACCATCCCCAGGCAATGAATTTTCTAGACATTTTGCAAAAATCATACCTTCCATCCTTGATCTCGAGTACCAAGCTGGTCCAAATCGAGCTGGAGGAACTGATGACCCAGGAATCCTGGAAGATCTTCATCCTGGCTTTAGTCGCGGTCTGCCTTCTCCTTTATTTCGATTTCCGGTCCTGGGTGCTATGCCTTCTGAGCATTCTCCCCGTCGTTCTGGCCTCCATCTGGACCCTGGGAATCATGGGCGTCCTGGGATTTCATCTGAATTTCATGAACCTGATCGTTTTCACCATGGTCCTGGGGATCGGGGTGGATTACGGGGTCCATGTGTTGCACCGCGGAATTCGTAGCGCCCCGGGGGAACTGGAACAAGATTTGCAGAAAGTCAACCGGGGGGTCGTCCTGTCGGCCCTCACCACCCTGGCCGGTTTCGGGTCTCTGGTTTTTTCCGCCTTTCCGGGCCTTCAGTCCATGGGGGCGGTGGCTCTTATGGGGGTTGGGTTCAGTTTGTTTTTTGCTCTGACGGTCCTTCCGGTCCTCCTCAATAAATGGACCCAGAGGAATGCTTCGGCTTGATTCCAGGACCGGCAAAAAGGAATTTTTTAATCCTCTCGGGGCCGCCGGGTGGCCCGGGGCAAGAGTTCTTTCTTCTGGAAGGATGGAGCGGGGAGGGCCCAAAAAATTAAGCCGGGATGAATCCTTTGATGGAGGTAAGTGGATGAAATTTTTACTGTTCCTTTTAGCGATGTTTTTGATCACTCCTTTTTTTCCGGCCCAAGCCCAGTGGCAATCCCTGGGCGGAATCGGGAAGGATGTGGCCGGCCAGGGGAATACCGCCTGGACCATCGGCTCAGATAACGGGGTCTGGTTCCACTCGGGGGGGAACTGGCAGCAGTACCCCGGGGGAGGGCGGGGATTAGCCATCGACGTGGCCGCGAACGGAACTCCCTTCGTGATCGGGACGGACCATGGAATCCATCGGGGGACCGGGTCCGGATGGGTCCAGCTTCCCGGCGGCGGACGGGGGAAGGACATTGCCGTGGATCAATCGGGACGTCCATGGGTCATTGGAATGTATGACGGCATTCATTATTTTGACGGAAATCGTTGGCTTGAGTACCCGGGCGGGGGCCGGGGGAAGGCCATCGCCGTAAACCCGGCGGGCGCCCCAGTGGTAATCGGCATGGACGACGGCATCTATCAGGGCACCGGGAACGCCTGGGCTCAACTCCCGGGCGGCGGCCGGGGCAAAGACATTTGCGTGGATGGTCGGGGTCGGCCCTGGATCATCGGCACGGATAACCAGGTTTATTACCATGAGGGGGGTGCCTGGCATCTGCTCCCCGGGGGCGGCCGGGGTCATCGGATCTCGGTCACCAATTCGGGGATCCCCCTGGTCATCGGCACGGACAATGCAATCTGGAGGTATGCGGGGGCGGCGGCGGGCCCGGTTGCCCCTCCCGTCCCCCTGAATCTCACCGCCCGTTGGAACGGGAATGACGGCGGCCGCTATTTTCTGCGCCAGGTGGGAAACGAACTCTGGTGGTACGGCATGAGCGGGGACGGAGGGGCAAGTTGGACCAACGTCTTCCAGGGTCGGATCGAAGGAAACATGGTCCGGGGCCGCTGGGCCGATATTCCCCACGGCCGGGGCACGGGCCACGGGGAGATGCACCTCCAGGTCCTCTCTCCCAATCATCTGCGGGCTACCCATCGCACCGGCGGTTTCGGCGGGAGCGAGTGGACCCGGTAAGTTTGATTCAGGCCGAAGGGGACCATCGTCCGCCGGGCAGGACTGTTCGTTCGGTTAGGCGGCCGACGCTCGGCTTACCTTTCACCCTGGCCGTTTCTTTTTTGGTTTTTCCTTTCCGGTTGTGAAAACTTGGGGGTTCTGGTTGGACTCGGAGGTCTTGTACACCCAACAATGGGAAGCCCTGAACCGGGACCCCCGCGGGTTCGAGCTGTTTCGGGAGCCTCTCTTCGAAAGCGGGGATCATCCCCAGAATTTCATCGATCACCAGTGTGCTTTCGCCGCCTTTCACCTGCGGCGGGCGAGGCCGGAAAGGATTCTGGACATCGGTTCCTATCGCCACTTCATCCTAGGCCTGCTCGCCCATTCCCCGGTCACCACCATCGATGTCCGAACCCGAACTCCGGCCGTCGAAAATGAAACGGTCATAACCTGCGACGCCAAAAAGCTCGCCCTGCCCGACGATTTTTTTGACTCGGTGGTTTCCCTCTGCGCCCTGGAGCATTTCGGCCTGGGAAGGTACGGGGATGAGTTCGACCCGTCAGCCGACCGGAAGGCTTTTTCCGAGATGGTCCGAGTTTTGCGTCCGGGAGGACGCCTGATCGTCACCACCACCCTAACCCGAGCCAGGCCCTCCGTCGTCTTCAATGCCCACCGGATTTACAGCCGCTCCCTGCTGCAATCCTTCACTGCCGGTCTCACTTTGGCGGAGGAGAGGTTCTACAGCCATGAAAAGAAGGGGTTCTGTTCCTTCCAAGAAATTACCGACAAACCAAGGTGGTGGGATGTATACTGCGGGAGCTGGGAGAAGGCCTAAAGCACAAAGCAATGGTCATTGGGCAATGATCCCCGATCATGGATGGCCGGGTCTCCCGGATGATCGTCCGCCTAAAAGGACCTGCCCATGTCCTTGACAGCGGCCCTGGAGATCATCAAGGGCCTCCGGCCCCATATTCTGGGGGTCGCCCACCATCGCTTCGATTCCCTGGCTCCCTTTTGGTATGTGGACGTTTCCATCACCCTGGAGACCAAAGGTCCTGGCCGCATTTTTTGAAGCTCCCGCGAAAACCCGCTTATCCGTTCCTCCCATTCCCATCAAGGAAGTTGGGAGAGGAATTCTTTCGCCTGGTATTCCCATTCCTTGGCCACCAGGTTAACCCTTGTTTTTCCGGCTTCCGGGCAGACCGTGGCATTCACATACCCTCCGCCACCCGAGAAGGATATGCAGGAGACACCTTCCTCGGCAACTTCCAGGCCTTGTCCCCCTTTTCCAAAATATTTCTTCAGCCGCTTCAATGTCTCTTCCGGGTTCAGCTTGGTTTTCCCCTCCAGGTTGATCATGCGGTTCCCCCTTTCCTTTTTTGGGTCTTCTCCCAATCGAGTGGGTAAAAAGGGAGAAAACGACTCCATCGCCCAGGCCCAGGGGGGCATCCCGCCCGGGGCGGGACAGCCTCGGCGGGAAAAATCCGGGGTTCCGGAGCGCCGGCCCGGCTTCCGCAAGGCAC
>JACAEW010000282.1 GCA_013388675.1 Syntrophaceae bacterium
CCTGTTTTTCCCTTTTTGACCTTGACAACGGGTGGGGCATTTTTTAAAATACACTTAAAATTGATGATCTCGTGAAAAGTCGAAAATGAACCCTCTCCCTCGAGAGGGGAGGCTCAGGGTGGGGGCGATAATCAGCATGATTTTAAAGACTTATTAAGCCCCTTCCCCTTAACTCCCTCCCACCAGGGGAAGGGAGATTTCACGGTTTACGCGTTCATCAAAATTACTGGATTGAGCGGGAATAACTCAGCGGTAGAGTGCAACCTTGCCAAGGTTGAAGTCGCGGGTTCAAATCCCGTTTCCCGCTCCAGAAATTATTTAATTTTTTCCTATTCCCTCCAACCTCTAACCCATAACCTGTTTTATGGCGGCATAGCCAAGTGGTAAGGCAGCGGTCTGCAAAACCGCGATTCCCCGGTTCAAATCCGGGTGCCGCCTCCAGATTCTAGAAAAACAAATCTCTCCTTCTTTTTGAATATTAGGCTTTGTTCGAAAAGTACGTTATCAATGAATTTTAGGGAATCATTCGTTAATGGCCAGAGTCTCGCCCCGCAGCCGGGATTTTCCTTAAGATCGCGGTCCTGCCGGAAATCCCCCCTGCCCCCCTTTATCAACGGGGGGTTGGGGGGGATTTCAGAGAGGGGTTGACCAAACAAGATTTCTGGCGCCATTTCAAGCTTTTTTTTGAACGCCCGGGCGATGAACCACGTACTTTTCGAACAAAGCCAAAAATTCAAATCCCCCTTTTTCAAAGGGAAAAAGGCCCCATGATTCATCGAATTCCCGTAAGGAAACTTTCCACTTGTTGGCCGGGAGGGATTTCGGGGAAGGCCTTTTTAAAGCGCTAAACTGTTAAGGTTTGATGATTTCTTTTTCCTTCTGCGTTCGCGAATCCTCAAAGGCTTTTCCCCCCAACTGCCCGCATGCCGCCAGAATATCCGAACCCTTACTCTGCCGGAGCATGGCAGTAAATCCTTTAGCCATGAGGATTTCCCTGAAATTCCGAATCGCCTCATCCGGGGGACGGCGGAAGGGGCTTTCGGGGTGCTCGTTGAAGGCGATCAGGTTCACCTTGGCTTTGATTCCCTTGAGCAAACGGGCCAATCTCCGGGCATCTTCCGGGGAATCGTTTACCCCCCGGATCAGAACATATTCGAAGGTGATCCTTTCCCGGTTCGGCAGGGGAACCTTCCGGCAGGCGGAAAGGAGGTCCTTCAAGGGATACTTCCGGTTTATGGGCATAAGCTCGGTGCGCTGTTCATCGGTAGCGGCATTCAGGGATATGGCCAGCTTGACGAAGTTCCTGCGGGAAAGGAGTTCCACCATCTCCGGGATGATCCCTGCCGTGGAAAGGGTAATCCGTCGGTTGGAAAATTGGAGTCCCAAGGGAGACCGAAGGACCTCCAGAGCCTGAAGGACATTCGGGTAATTGAGCAGCGGCTCTCCCATGCCCATAAGAACCAGGTTGGTGAGCTTCTCCCCCGGGGAGAGGGTGGATCGAACGCCGATGACCTGATCGATGATTTCGGAGGCCTTAAGATTTCGCACCCACCCCCGCTTTCCCGTCAGGCAAAACCGGCAACCCAAGGCACACCCTCCCTGGCTGGAAAGGCAGAGGGTCAAATGGTCCTTTTCCGGAAGAAGGACGCTCTCAATCGCTTCTCCGTCCGCAAGGATAAACCGGAATTTCCGGGTCCCGTCCCGCGACGATTGGACTTCGGCGGGCTCCAGCACGCTGATCCAGGCCGCCTCTTCCAGTTTTTGGCGGAAAGACCTGGACAGGTTGCTCATTTCCTCAAAACCGCGGACGCCCTTTCCGTAGAGCCAACGGGCCACCTGGATGGCCCGGAAAGGCTTCTCGCCCAGGGAAACGATGAAAGCCTCCAGGTCTTGCAGGGACAAATCTTTAAGCGCTATCCTTCCGTCTCTTGCGCTCATCTTCCCTTGGCCGCGGCCTCTCCTGCCGCCCACCCGGTGCTGAAGGCGGCCTGCAGGTTATATCCGCCGGTCTTGCCGTCGATGTCCAGGACTTCTCCGCAAAAATGGAGGCCCCGGACGATTCTCGATTCCATGGTGGAAGGATGGATCTCTTTAACGGAGACCCCGCCGGCGGAAATAATGGCTTCCTCCAGGGGCCTGGCCCTCCGCAGGGTGAGCCGCCAATCCTTCAGCAGGTTCACCATTCTTCCGCGCACCCCGGCCGGGATTTCCCCTCCCTTCTGATCCGGGGGGACTTCCGCCCGTTGCAGGAAAACGGGGACCATCCTGTGGGGAAGGAGGTTACGCAGGATGTTGGAAACCTTCTTTTTTCCTTCCCCCCGAAATTCCCGGAGCAGCCGTTGATCCACCTGTTCACGGGTTAGGGCCGGTTTGAAGTCGATGGAAAGCTCAACCTTTCCCCGGGGGAATTCCTCCACCGCCGACCCGCTTAACGTGAGAACGATGGGACCGGAAATTCCGAAGTGGGTGAAGAGCATCTCCCCGAACTCTTCCTCCACCTTGCACCCCCGGGAAAGGAGGGTGGCCCGCACATTTTTAAGGCTGAGGCCCTGCAGGCCGCGGAGGTACCCTTCCTCCGCTTCCAGGGGGACCAGGGCAGGCCGGATGGGCACCAGGGTATGCCCCATTTCCCGGGCCATCCGGTATCCGTCGCCGGTCGAGCCGGTCTGGGGGTAAGAGGCTCCCCCCGTGGCCAGGATTACCCGGGGCGCAAGATGGGGCCCTGAATCGGTCTGCACTCCGATGACCGCGCCGTTTTCCTGCCGAACGGACCGAACGGGCCTATGGATGAGCGTCTTGACCCCGCAGGAGGCGGCATACTCCTTCAAGACCCGCACCACGTCCTTCGCCCGGTTGGAAGAGGGAAATATTCTTTTTCCTCTTTCCTCGACCGTGGGAAGACCCTTTTGATGGAAGAAGGATACCAAGTCCTGGTTGAAAAAGCGGGAGAAGACGTTGTAAAGGAACTTTCCGTTGTGGCGGTAGTTTTCGATGAAGGATTGAAGATCGCCGCTATTGGTGAGGTTGCACCGGCCCTTGCCGGTGATCGCCAGTTTGATTCCCACCCTCCCCATTTTTTCCAGCAGGAGGACCTTGGCCCCCAGCTCCGCGGCCCTGCCCGCCGCCATCAGCCCGGAAGCCCCTCCGCCGACGACGATGACATCAGCGTTTTCCAACGACATTCACCACAGAGGCACAGAGGACACGGAGATGTTATTCCCCGCAAAAAATACTTCCTTCCCCTTCATCCCCTCCCACCAGGCGAGGGGAAATATCCTTTTGGGGAAAGGATCAAAATTCTTACGATTGAAATTCTCCGTGAACTCTGCGTCCCTTTGGTGAGTGTTCATTCCGATCCGCAGATTTCCAGGGCGTTGAAAAAATAGCCCATCTCGAAAGCGGCGGTCTCCGGCGCGTCCGACCCGTGGACAATGTTTTGTTCCACATTGGCGGCGAACTCCTTGCGGATGGTCCCGGGCGCCGCGTCCTTCGGGTTGGTCGCGCCCATAAGCTCCCGGTTGCGGCTGATGGCCTTTTCCCCTTCCAGAATCAGCACGACACAGGGACCGGAGGACATGAAGTCGGTCAGACTATTGTAGAAGGGTTTTCCCCGGTGCACGGCATAGAACCCCTCGGCCTCCTTCTTGCTCAGATGAATCATCTTCATGGCCACGACCTTCAGGCCCGCCTTTTCAAACCTTTTGAGAATCTCGCCGATCAGCCCTTTCTTGACCCCATCGGGCTTGATAATCGACAACGTCCGCTCCATGGAACCTCCCAAAGACAGCGGTCAGCCGTAGAGGCGGGTTTTAAACCCGCCCCTACCGTTTTGTGAAACGCTATTTTAACAAGGTATATCCTTCCTCGAACCCCTTTACGTTGGCCTCTTTGAACCGCGTGGGGGAGTTCGCGGCCACCAGGAGTTTCATCTCGTTGTATTCGAAGAAGGGGGCCACCTTGACCAGAGCGCCCAGCATGACCACGTTGGTCATCTGGATGTTGCCCAGTTTCTTGGCCGCCGCCGAGGCTTCCACCACGTAGCCGTTGGGGCAGTATTTGCGGATGGACTTCAGGATATCCTCGGTGGCCGGATACTCGTCCAGGGCCATGTTGTTCAAAACGGTGGGGATCTTCATGGCGTTCAGGAGGTACATCCCTTTGGGGTTCAGCAGGCGCATGTGCCGCAGGAGTTCCACGTACTCCATCCCGATCAGCAGATCGGCCTGTCCCCGCGAGATGATGGGAGAGTAGATTTGCCCGTCGGACATGCGAATGTGGGAGACCACGGCCCCCCCGCGCTGGGCCGCGCCGATCGTCTCCGCCCCCAGGACGTTCAGGTTCTTGTTCATGGCATACTGGGAGATGACCAGGGAGGCAAAGATATTGCCCTGTCCTCCCACGCCGGATATAACCACGTCCATTTTCATACGATGGCTCCCTTCTGGCAGACATCCACGCAAAGGCCGCAGCCTACGCAGATCATGGGATCGATGGAAACCTTCTTCTTCGCCTTATCGAAGGAGATGGCCGGACAGCCGAAGTCGTTGATGCAGATCATGCATCCGGTGCATTTTTCCGCCTCGACCCTTACTTCCCGAGGCTCGAAAACCTTCTTCCCCTGCCGGGTGGACAGGAGGTAACAGGGCATGGAGGAGACGATCAGCGACGGGCCTTCCTCCTTGACCGCGGCCTCCAGGGCTTCGCGGCATTGCTTGATGTCGTAGGGATTGACCACCCGGTAGCTGACCCCCATGGACTCGGCCAGCTTGGGCACGTTGATCGGAGTGGTTTTCTCGCCGGCAAGCGTCATCCCCGTTCCCGGGTGAGGCTGGAAGCCGGTCATGGCCGTGACCGTGTTCTCCCCCAGGATCACGTTGACGTTGATCTTGTTGTTGGCCGCATTAATCAGCCCGAGGATGCCGTTATGGTAAAAGGTGGAATCGCCGATAAAGGTGAAGACCGGCCGGTTCAGCCCGGAAAGGACCATCCCGCTGGCCATGGGAATGGAAGAGCCCATGCAGTAGATGGTCGATTGGAGTTCCAGGGGACGGAAGGAGCCCGCATCGTGGCACCCGATGTCGCCGGCCACCACTCCCTTATGCTTGCGGACGGTCTGTTTCAAGGCATTGAGGATGCCCCGGTAGTTGCAGCCCACGCACTGGGTCCGCGTCCGGATGGGAATGTGGATATCCATCGCCGGCGTATCCGGTTTCCGGACCTTGACCCTGGGGGCCGCCTTTTCCACCCCCTCCAGGACGGCCTGGAGGCTGAGTTCGCCGTCCGAGGGCAAAAAGCCGCTCCGCCCCAGGACTTCCACCCCGATCTTCTCTTCCTGGAGGATTCTTTTGCAGAGGCTCTCGACGAAGGGCTCGGTCTCCTCGAAAACCACTACCTTTTCCAACCCTTTGACGAATTCGAGGAGCTTTTTCCGGGGGATCGGGAGAGTGCCCAGCTTCAGGAGGGGCAGCTTGGCGCCCGTGAATTGCTCCGCCTCCTTGATCCAGGTGTAGCCCATGCCGCAGCCGATGAGCCCCACCTTTCCCTGCCCTTCTTCGACCCAGTTGTACAGGCTCTCTTCCATGATCTTTTCCAAAAGGGCCTGTTTTTCGTTCAGCCAGCGGTGCCGGATCTGGGGCCGTTTGATCCCCCCGAACTGGGGCATCTCCACCGCGCTCATGATGAAGCGCTCGCGGTCCGGTTCATAATGGGCCGGGGACAGGTCCTTGGGCAAATCGTCAAATTCGATGATTCCCCTCGCATGGCAAACCCGGGTTACCGGTCGCAGGCAAAAGACCAGTTCCGTCTTCTCCGAAAGCTCGAAGGCCTCTTTGATCATGGCCTTGGCTTCGTTGGGACCGCTGGGGTCAAAGATGGGCAGATGGGCATATTGGTGGACCAGGATGCGGGTGTCTTCCTCGTTCTGCGAGGACAACCCGCCCGGGTCGTCGGCCGAGATCAGCACCAGCCCCCCCCGGATGCCGGTAAAATTCACGTGCATCAAAAAGTCGGTCACGTAATTCGTACCGTTATGTTTCATGACCGGCATGGCCCGAACGTGGCAGAGGGAGGCACCGGTGCAAAGCTCGAAGGCCACCTTCTCGTTGTTGGCCCACTCCACGTGCACACCCGGTACCCCCAGACACTCATCGACGATCTCCGTTGCCGGAGTGCCGGGATAACCGGCCACCACTCGAACCCCGGCCTCCAGGGCCCCGCGGGCGATGGCGGTGTTTCCCATGACGTATTTCTTTTCTTTCATAATCTCTTTCCCCCTGATTGTCCGACTTCTTCGGAGTGAAAAGCCCTCCTTTTCACTGGCGAACCCCAAAAAAGTAAGCAACAAGAATACCTATTTTTATCATTGAGCAGGGGGTTAAGCAAGAGGGAAAAGATCGGAAAATGCGGAGTGCGGAATTCGGAAGGAGGAATTGATCGTTCCTCATTCCGCATCGCAATCGTGTTTCATCGGCAAGGTTGAATTAGCAGAACTTTCATGCGATATTAAAAAAAGCCGGGCTTTGTTCGAAAAGTACGTGATTCATCGCCCGGGCGTTCAAAAAAAGAAAGCTTGAAATGGGGCCAGAAATCTTGTTTGGTCAACCCCTCTCTGAAATCCCCCCCAGCCCCCCCTTTGATAAAGGGGGCAGGGGGGATTTCCGGCAGGACCGGGATCGTAAGGAAAATCCCGGCTGCGGGGCGAGACTCTGGCCATTGACGAATGATTCCCTAAAAATCATGGATCACGTACTTTTCGAACAAAGCCAAAAAGCTGAGCCGGAAAATTCCGTTATGGGGTTAATCCATGAAAATCGAGATGATCGAGGCCAGAGACCTGCCCGATGCCTGGTTCCAGTGCGTCTATCGGATCCTGGACTCCGGGTATGAATATCAGATTGACCACGGGAGCTTCGCCGGGCAAAAGCGGCGGGAGTTCGACTTCGTGGTAGTCCACATTCAATTTCCGGGAGTCCGCCCGTTGATCCCGGACATCCCCCCAGGCTTAGGGATTCCACCTCCCACCACCATGGAGTATGTGGATCAGTACATGCGTTACTGGATCACCGACGAACGCCAAGAGGGAGAAACCTATACCTATGGGGAGCGCCTGGTGAACCCCAAAGTCAATGAAGTGCCGCTGGGGGTAAACCCGATAGAAGAGGTGATAAGAATCTACAAGACGGGCGGTCCGGGAACCAACCAGGCGACCCTGGAGGTGGGCATGCCCCAGGACATTGTGAATCCCGACCCCCCCTGCCTGCGGCTGATCGACACGCGGGTTCGGTACGGGAAACTCCACTTCGTGGTTTATTTCCGCTCCTGGGACCTCTGGGCCGGGTTCCCCGCCAACCTGGCCGGAATTCAGCAGTTGAAAGAGTACATGGCCGCCCAAATCGGAGTGGAAGACGGAGAGATCATCGCCATCTCCAAGGGCATGCATCTTTACGATTACACCTGGGACCTGGCCAAACTCCGCACCTACCGGACCTGATGAAATTGAACAGGGAAGAAAGGATAGAGGAAATTCTGGCCTGCCGGGACAAGGCCTGCATCGAGAACCCCGGGCTGATCCGGGCCGCAGTTTTGATTCCCCTGTTCAAAAAGAACGGGGAATTCCATGTCCTCCTGACCCGGCGGACCGACAAGGTGGGGACTCACAAGGGACAGATATCTTTCCCCGGGGGAAAACAGGATGAAGGCGAAGCCCTTCTCTCCACCGCCCTTCGCGAAGCCAGGGAGGAGATGGGGATTGCGGAAAAAGATGTCCGCATTTTGGGCGAATTGGATGACCTGTGCACCTTCTCCTCCGACTTCTGCATCTCCCCTTTCGTGGGCCTGATCCCCTATCCCTACGCGTTCAAAATCAACCGCCACGAAATCGAGGAGGTCATCGAAGTCCCGCTCTCGGTATTCTTGGATGAGACCAAGTTCCGGGAGGAGCTCCGCAGCCGAAATGGGGAGATGGTTTCGGTCTATTTCTACCAGCACGGGGAGCATACCATCTGGGGAGCCACTGCCCGCATCCTAAGGCAGCTCATGGACCTCGTAAAACAAGATGAGGCCCAGAGCCAATCCAGGCCCGGCCCGATAAAGGGTTCGTGAGGGCGTCCCGGCCGGGCATCACCGAAAGAGTCCTTGCCGGAAGGCCCGGGATCAATCCGTTCAAAAACCCTTTCTTCGCTCCAGGCAGTCGATCTGACTGAAAGCCCAATTTTCTGTCGGAGGATTTAAAATGGATTTCAGAGTATTGCTGACCACCTTCGGTTCCATCTTCCTTGCCGAATTAGGGGACAAGACTCAACTGGCCACCTTCTGTTTCGCCGCCGAAAGCCCCTCCAAGTGGTCGGTTTTTTTCGGCTCCGCCGCCGCCCTGGTATTGACCTCCGCATTAGGATGCCTCCTGGGCTCCATAGTGAGTCAAGTCGTGCCCCCCAAATACATGAACCTCGGCGCCGGGGCCGTCTTCGTCGTTCTCGGCCTGTGGATGATTATTTTTTCAGCAGGGAAATAATGGGTCCCCTGGGCAAAGAAAATTCCCAAGATGGCTAATACGATTGAAAAAAGGAACCGGCCCGGGTTCCGCCTTTGTCTCGGCTTGGCTTTCCTCGGGGTCCTTTTGCTGGGGGCCCATTACGCGGGGCTTTTCGAATTGCTTAAGGGTGGAACGCTCAAGGAACGCGTTGAAAGTTTGGACGGAATGTTCCAGTCGCTGGGGGGCTGGGGACCCGCAGCTTTCATCCTGATCTGGGTCTTCGCCTGCGTGCTCCTGCTTCCCGGGCTGCCCATCTCCCTCGTGGGAGGCCTGGTTTTCGGCGCCATGTGGGGAACCGTATGGACGACGGTGGGCGCTAATCTGGGGGCGTCGGCGGCCTTTCTCATCGGACGGTACGCCGCCCGATCCATGGTCGAGAGCTGGATCGAAAAAAACAAGGCCCTCAAAAAGATCGATGAAGGGGTGCAACGACAGGGATGGCGGATGCTGATGATCACCCGCTTGGTGCCCCTTTTCCCCTTCAACATCCAGAACTACGTTTACGGGCTGACGAACATCCCTTTTCGGACTTACGCCCTGGTCACTCTCCCCACGATGATTCCCGGCACCATAGCCTACAACTTTGCCTCTGGCTCAGCCCGCGAGGTGATCCTTTCCGGCGCCCAGCCTGAGGCGCTGAAAAAGACCTTTTTTTACCTGGCTATTGCCGCGGTCTTTTTCGTCCTCATTTCCCTGATTCCCGGGTGGGTAAAGAGGCGCTATTCCAGCGCGGCTGAAGGCGGACGCGAAAGCCGAACTTGATTGCCTTACGACCTAAGCGGAGCTTTTTGAAATTTTCCTAACTGTTTAGCCACATGAGAAAAGGGGTACCCATATGTGAGGAGTCCCAGAAATCCCCCTTGGTCCCCCTTTTTCAAAGGGGGGAATTTCGCTTTTATTATTCTGGGTCTTCTCCCAATCGAGTGGTTAAAAAGGGAGAAAACGACTCCATCGCCCAGGCCCAGGGGGGCATCCCGCCCGGGGCGGGACAGCCTCGGCGGGAAAAATCCGGGGTTCCGGAGCGCCGGCCCGGCTTCCGCAAGGCAC
>JACAEW010000250.1 GCA_013388675.1 Syntrophaceae bacterium
CTCCGCCTTTCCCTTTCCTTCCTTGATTCAAGAACCTCTCTTTTTAACTACAATTTAATCCGAAATACAAGCCTTTTGGCTTAAGTCATTCTGAAAAAAATAACCCGCCCGGGAATAAAATAATCTGACAAACAACAAAAAAAAGGGTGGCGGCAATCTTTTTCTTTGACCAACCCTCGTTGCGAAGGCGGTGGACTTCGAAGACCGTGCGTCTATCGAGCATGACTCCCTCCCAGGGAACGGGTGATGAGTTGGTGGATGGTGGCCGGGTCTTTTTCTTCCATTTCCTCTCGTCCTTGGAGTGGGGTGAAGGGGGTTGGCTTGGGTCCCTGGGGGGGCAGAGAGAGGACCTGGAAGGTGCGGCCGTCAAAGGCCAGGAGGTCCTTTTCCAGGAGCCCATTCCTGGCCAGGATGAAGTCATCCACGGTGATCCGCAGAAGGGTGGAGATCTTGTCATAGCGGTAGAAAGACAAGCCGTGGCGATCGGATACGAGCACCAGGAAGAGGTAGAGCACCAGTTCCTGGTGGGTGAGGCTGTGGAAGAAACCCTCTCTCAGGAAGCGGTGCTCGATGAAGCTGAAAGGGCCCGTGATCTTACGGACCCGGTCGGGACAAAGGATGATTTTTTCGATCATGGGTTGTGGCCTCTTTTGTCCCGCAGTCTACCTCGGGGAAAAAGCGCAAGTCTATCGAGTCCTTCTTGGCAAGAAATGGGTAAGTATGGGGAATCACGAAGTATTTGTTGGGTATCGAGTCCATCTTGGCAAGATCTCCTTTGGCCGGAAGGAGGTAATAAGTGCCTGGAGTCACAGGATAAATCTCTTGGGACGAGTCCATCTTTGCAAGCATTTGCTGACGGCGCTTTTGGTCCCGGCCCTTCTGCAGGAGTCGATTGCGCTCCACATAGGAAGGATGATTCGCCCGGTACTTTCGCCAGTAGTCCCGGTTTTGCTCCAGCCAGCATTGCTGGCTTTCTTGCTGGTTCTTACGGTAGTCCGGGTCGGTCTTCATCTTCTCGTGTTGCCAGCGCCTTTTCCTCAACCGCTGGCATTCCTCTTTGCCGCAATACCGCTGGTCCTTTACGCGGGGATCACGAACAAAGGACCTGCGCAGTGGGGGTTGGCACATCGGATCTTTTGGCTCATGGTTCTCCCTGTAAGGCGAAAACCATAACCTTATTCCGAATGCCTTTGTCCGGGGAAGAAGAAGAATCAGATCGGAAGAACTCAAAGAAGATGAGCTTTCAGAAATTAATGGGAAAACAAAAGGGAAGAATATCCAAGGGGGGATTTCCTAGCCGTCCAACTATAGGTACTTTCTCACCGCCCAAAACGGAGCACTTTCTCACCGGCGGGGATAAGCGGGCCCCCCGGAGCACCTGAGTTCGGCCCTGGGGAAGATCGTAAATTTCTTCTATACCCTGCAGGGGGAAACGGCCGGTGCCCAGGCCTTCTCGAATTTTCACACCCTCCTCGCCCCTTTCGTCCGTTATGACAACCTGGATTACCGGCAGGTCAAGCAGGCTTTCCAAGAATTTTTTTTTAACATGAATATTTCAACGAGGGTCGGTTTTCAGACCCCCTTCACCAACATCACCATTGACCTTGAGCCATCGCTTATTCTAAAACAATTAGCGGTCATAATCGGGGGCATTGAACGCGAAGAGACCTACTCGGATTTTCAACCGGAGATGAACCTGATCAACCGAGCCTTTGCCGAGATCATGTGGGAAGGCGATGGAAAGGGAAGAGCGTTTACCTTTCCTATAATCACCTATAACCTCACGGCCACCTTTGACTGGGGACAACCCGAACCTTGAGATGATCTGGAAAATGACCGGCAAGTACGGGACCCCCTATTTCTCGAATTTCGTCAATTCAGACCTGAAACCTGAAGATGCGAGGTCCATGTGCTGCCGCCTACGCCTTGACAACAGAGAGCTCCTGAAAAGAGGGGGAGGGCTTTTCGGGGCCAATCCCCTCACGGGCTCGATCGGGGTGGTGACCATCAACCTGCCCCGGATCGGGTACCTTTCAAAAGATGAGAACGCTTTTTTTTTGAGCACCTCAGGAAGAAGCTATTCCTAGCCAAGGAGAGCCTTTCCATTAATACGACGAGGACGGGCTCAGACATCTAGAATCGATAGCCGAGCCATGGGTAAAGAAGTGCATAATCAGCTGACATCTAGCCACATGATCCTTTTTACAGAAGGGGCTGGAAACCACCTTTTGAAAAGAGGGATTCAACCGCCCTACCCTTCCCGGTGAATTCGCTGGTCACCTTTTCCTATCGGATCGGTTGGAGAAAGAGTGAACTCTTAAGCCTGACCTGGGATAAGGTGGACCTGAAGCAAGGTATCATCTGGCTGGATCCCGGGGAGACGAAGAACGGTGAGGCCCGGACGGTTTACCTGGATGAAGAGCTTCAGAAGGAAATTCATTTCCTTCATTCCCATCGCCATCTCGGCTGTGCGAACGTGTTCCAGCGGGATGGGGCACCCGTTCGGGATTTCCGGAACGCTTGGGAGGTAGCTTGTAAGGCGATCGGTCTCTGGGCCATGGACAAGAAAAAGGGCCGGATGGGTCCTACCCGAATCCTTCATGACTTCCGACGGACTGCGGTGCGAAACATGGTCCGATCGGGAATCCCCGAGCGGGTGGCCATGGAGGTCTCCGGGCACAAGACCCGATCGGTCTTCGACCGGTATCACATCGTCAGCCAGGAGGACTTGAAGGAAGCCGCCAGGAGGCAGCAAGCCTATCTGAAATCTCAGGATGTACCCGCGGATGGTTACATTTTAGTTACATCTGAGAAAAAAATGGCTTCCGTTTCAGGGAAGCCATTTATGCAAGTCCTTGATTTTGTTGGTGCCGGCGGTCGGAATCGAACCGACACGGAGCCAGGCCCCACGGGATTTTGAGTCCCGCGCGTCTACCAGTTCCACCACGCCGGCACAAAAGGAGGAAGTATAGAAAAAACGGGA
>JACAEW010000283.1 GCA_013388675.1 Syntrophaceae bacterium
CTTCAGGGCCGGTTCATAAAAGGCAAAATCCCTTGTCCAAACATTGTGGTGGTAAAGGATGTCCACGTGATCCAGCCGCAGCCGTTTGAGGCTGGTATCCAGCCGGCTTAGAAAGAACTGCTCGGTAGCCGTTTCCCGGGGGAGCCCGCTGATCTCGTCCCGGGGAAGGTAGATTTTCGTGGCGATAAAAAAGGAATTGCGGGGCCTCCCCTTAATAACCTGCCCGATAACCTCCTCGTTTTTCCCCCGCATGTACCCATGGGCCGTGTCCAGGTGCAACATTCCCGAATCCAGAGCGGCCCGGATAAGATTGGGATTATCCGAATTCATAACTCCCATGGTGATCACCGGAAGTTTAATCCCGGTCTTGCCCAGGGTGCGGTATGCAAATTTCCCCGGGCCTTTCGCTTTCTCCCCCTTTTTTTCTTCGACCCGAAAATCGCTGGGGGGGAGAAAAACAAGCCCCCCCATCCCGGCGAATGACGATTTCAAAAAATCCCTCCGGGTGCAGAGACCCGGCTTCCTGATTTCATTTTTCGAACCATGTCTCTTCTTCATTCTCCCTATCCTCCCCCACGACGGAACCTCTGGGCGAAAAGAATCCCCCTCGCTTCGGCCTGGGGCGAAGCCCGCCGGCGGAATAACCGAGGGAGTTCCTATCTATTCTATCCTATTTGGTCCTTTTGGGAAGGATCAAAAATCCAGGGGAAAGAACGGACCCGCGAAGATCTCATTTATGGAGGATGGGTTGTTTGATGTCCGATTGGTAAATCGCCTTGAAGGTCCGGTTCTTCCTGTCTCTGTGCACGACGGGATTGTAGTGCGGGGTCGGGGAAACCAGTTCCTCGACTTGGCCGTCGGGCCGGTACTTGAATTGAAACTGAAAACCGTCTCCCCGCCGGATGGCCGAGAGCCTGCCGGTTTCCTCATACGCAAAATCCCAGGGCACCTGAACGGCCCCCTCCCTTCCCGGCTTCCGGGCCTGGACGATCTTTCCTCTTTCGTCGCAGCGGTACGTGTCCTCCTCCACCCGGTCAGGGGAATACTTCCTCTTCACTTTGACGATTCGTTCCTTTTCATCGGTGACATATTCCAGATCGTAACCAATGACCCGGGGTTCCGGCTTTTCGTACTCCATGGTCACCCGGGTGGGGAGCTGGGGAAATCTCTTGTCTCCATAGCTGAATCGCCAGGTCAGGATCATCGGCGGGTCGTAATATTTGGGGCTGAAACAGCCGGCGGGCCGAACGAAATGCTGCCGGACCTGGCGACCCTGATCATCATAATCGTGGACCATGACCTCCCAGGCATCCGTTCCCGGGCGGTCGCAGCGGTAGCTGTGAAGTTTCACGTAACCCCGGGGGTCGTATTCCATGAAATTCACCGAGTTGAAGGTGATGGCCGTTTTCCCGTTGACCGTCTGGGTCCTCTTCCAGTAACCCGCGAAGGACTTCCCCTCCTCATTGAAAAGAAACCCCTGGATATCGGAAAAGCCCGGGTCCCCGGTGTCGTCCGTCACCCGCCATTCGCGGGGAGCGCAGCCAGCCAGGTAGGGGTAAAGAATATGACTCGCGGACCCGCCGGACATATGGGTCCAGAGGACCCCGGGATTGCTCATCAGCTCCTCCGTGGGGCCGAACGTGCCGCACGGCGGCGGTTTCAAATATCCTTGCGGTTTTTCATCCCCGCAGGCTTCTTTCCGGCAGAGATTCCCCAAAGCAACAAACAAAACCAATCCGAACACCAAAACCTCAATGATTCGTTTTAACCCGCCCACCTTCTGCCTCCTTCTCGTGGCAATATTTTTCTACGCCTGTGAGATTTTTGCATCTTCCACCCGGAATTCTTTGGGAGCCGCTTTCAATTTTCCGAGCAGGGTTTCTTTTCGCCAGATCAGATACCGGCTGTGAAGAACCGTGATAATCAGAAAAGGAGGGAAAAAGATAAGAATCATCTGCAAAATATATATAAACGCCTCCATCCGGGTTTGATTGCGAAATAGGCTGGCAACCCCATAAAGACCGGCCAGGAGAGGAAGCGCCACTCCCAAATACTTCCCAATCATCCTTATCTCTCCGTTTTTCCGATTGTATTGGCGGATCCCCAAATCATCCAACGTCCACAAAAAGGAAAGAAGAAGGGAGGTAAGGACTGCATTCGTAAAGCGAAGAATGGTGAACGATCCCGGGGGCGGGAGGACGGAGAAGTCAGCGGTCACTCCTTCATAAGCCTGCAGCAAACTGCCCAGTTTGGTAACCATCAGCATCATCAATCCAATTCCCTGCAAAGGGCGAACCAGCCAATTTTTCAAGGGCCTGATCTGCAAATCTTCCTTTTCCGGGATCTGAATCAACACGGTGCTCCCGCCATGGAATCCTTTTCCTGCCAAAGCGCAAAGCGCCGGAAGGAAGAAGAGAGGCAAGGCGAGAATGAGAAGAAGGCGTAAGAATCGAACCAACACATCTGCCCAAGCCGCTGATCCTCTTACGAATGTAAATTCATCGAGGAAGGGTAAAACCATTAGCGTCGCCAAAAGAGCTGTCAAGGCCGGCCACAGGGCCCGCCATATCTCCCCAATCATATTCTTCTTCATAAGGAACTCTCAAGTATTTCCGCAAGAAGAGAATCAAGAGGCTGGAACCACCCGAAGTTGATTGATGGGATAGGAATGAAACTTCTTGAACCCATCCTTTGTGATCACTCCGGTTGAACCCACCCAGAGACCTTTTTTCGTGCCGGGGATCGAAGGCCAGATGATAATGGTCAGGCAATGGCCCGGTTTGAATTCAAAATCCTGGAAAGGCTGGACCCGCGCAGCCAGGGGGGTGCCTTCAAGCGCCCCGCAAATGGGAGCATGGTTGTAAGTGCTCCAGCCATTCAGGATTGTGCCCTGGGGCCTGAAACCGCTATCCCGGAAAGCCTCCATATACCCGTTTATCTCTCGCCCCCTCATTCCCGGCTTCAGGTCTCCAATGACCCGGTCATGGAGGGCGGCCGCGAAATCAAACATCCGCCGGTATTCAGGAGCGGGCTCGCCGACAAAATAAGTGCCCCATAATTTCCCGAAGTAGTTGCCGTACCCGAGACAGATTTCGGTCATGACAACGTGTCCCTTTTCGATCGTCTGATGGGTGGGATAGAAATCGGGATAAAACCCTTCGGGATCCTCCATGGAAGTTGAGCTGATATGAGAAAACGGGTAAAAGCCGCCAAAGCGGTTGGCTACATCCCCGATCACCCGACGGAGATCGGTGTGGCGGATTCCCGGTCGTGTGGCCAGGAATATTTCTTCATGGGCTAGGTCGGAGAGGGCGCCCGCTTTCTCCATCAGCCGGATTTCTTCGGAGCTTTTCACCAAGCGGAGGTTTTCGTACCGATCGGTGACGTTTTCGAATTTCGCCCCCGACAGCGTTCTGGTGAAGTAATCACGGTGCTCGGAAGGGATCGTGAGCCGGCTGAATCCGGCGTAAGGACCCACGATGCCAATGGCGCCCTTCTCCAGCTTCAACTCCTTCAGTCTCTCCCCCGCTTCCACTTCAAATCCCCGGCCTGCCCGAATGTCCGGATCCGAAAACATAAGCAAAGGATTTCTATTGAGTCTCCGGGACCCTATTCTTGCATCTTCTTTTTGATCTCCATCCCCACCTTCCAGCAGTTGCCAAGGGGGTAGCCGATGCTCCAATACCTCTTGCTATTCATATCAAAAAGCAAGGGCTTTACCTTGAAAAGGTCCGGCCGTTCTTCATTCAAAACCGCTTCCTCCGCATACGTCTGCACAATTTCGCCAATAAAAATGTCGTGAGTGGGAAAATCGACGATTTGGGCCAATTTACATTCCATATTCACGGGGCATTCTTTAATCATCGGGGCGGTTTTCAGCTCTCCGTAGAAAATTTGGAAGAGGGTCGTTTTGTCGGTTGTCTTTCCGGTAACGATTCCGCAATAATCGGTTTGGGTCATTAGGTTTTCGGAGGGGATATTGACACTGAAGGTGCGATTTTCTTTGATCCCCGCATTTGTGTAATGAACCTTGCCCATGCTGAGCGAAATATGATGCGGCGGACGGTCATTCATGATTCCCAAATGGGCAATCGTTATGAAATTCGGTTTTTCATTCACCACAGCCCCGACCAGAACCGTCGGCAGGTGATAGAGACAATTCACCGATCCAATTTGTTTTTTCATTTGCCTTCCTTTCCTTTGAGTCTTCGGGTTTCAACGCGGTCTCCGGGCTTCAAACTCCCTTTGCGGGGAAATGTCCCGGTTCCAGCCTCCGATGTTCCCTCTCCATGCTATCCGTTGGGAAATGAAGGCCCATTCCTTCGACCCCGCTTCCGGTTGACGCGGGGAATTCGCCTTTCTTTCGCGCAATCAAATATCCCCTTCTTTGTACTGGGTCATCTCTCGCGCCCGGGAAAGCATTTTCTCTCGAAAGGGCCTGAGGTGCCTCAAGACCTTGAAAATCGCCGGTATGGGCAGAATATTTTGGCTGGCGGCTTTTTGCGTCCTAGGGTCGATGAAACCTTGGAGGGCCAATTCCCTTCCCGCCTTTTCAAATGCCCTGTAGGCTTCAAGGATCTTCGGGGCTCGGCGCTCAGCTTCCTGGTCCTTTCCCTGACCGCTAAATCGCCCGCCGTTCCTAACCAGCAGCCCGACCTGGGGCGCATCCATAAACCGCGAATAAACCTGAAAATAGGAAATCGCGTTTTGAGGGGTTTCTTTTTCCATGTTGTCGCAACAGATGAGGGCCACGAATGGTTTGGAGGAAATTCTTGAATCGACATGATGGAAAAACAAACCGCTGCGGGTTAGTTTCAGATCGAAAACATCGGCGGTGGAATACATTCTCTCCAGAAGTGTTTTGAGCAAGCCCGAAATGGTGAAAATGTAAATCGGGGTGGCATAGACGATGATATTCGCCACCGCCATTTTTTCAAAAATCCCCCGGACATCGTCCTTGTCGTCCCACACGCATTTCCGCAAATGACCCCGGGTATTGCACTTGCCGCAGGAAAGGCAGCGGTTTATTTTAAGGTTGGCCAGCGTAACGATCTCGCCTTTCGCCCCGGCTGCTGTGGCTCCCTTGAAGAGCTTGTCCAGAAGAAATCGAGTATACCCCTTATCTCCCCGATGACTCCCGTTGATCCCTAAGATCTTCATGGCCGTCCCCCCATTTCAAACAAATCCTCATCAATCCTTGATTAATCGAAAAAATAAAAGGCTCCTATTAAAATTACCACGGTTTCGAAAAGAACATTACCAAACCTTAATCTTCATCTTTAAATAATCTCCGACCTTAGGACCCGGGTTCTTGTTTAACTGCACGAGATTTATTTTTTCAGGTCTTCCTTTTCGTTTCAGATGGTTTTGAATGGAGGGGTGATCGTGGATATCCCCAGGTTGGTACAAATCAATTCCCTGAACTTCGGAGCCACCTTGGGC
>JACAEW010000306.1 GCA_013388675.1 Syntrophaceae bacterium
CAGCCATTTGACGATTTCCCCCTCGGTCAACCCTTCCCCTAGATCGGGGAGCTTGAATGCAAAAGGCACGGAAACCTCCTAAGGTCATTTTCGAGTTTCGGGTTTCAGGTTCAAGGTTAGAAGTTACAGATTTAGAGCTTATCCGTGAATAATTCTCCCCCCCCTTGCAAAAGCGGGGTAAGGGGGGAATTTTTTCAAGCCATCCCGAGGAAAATCCCCCTAGGTCCCGCTTTTTCAAAGGGGGATTTAAAAGGAATCGCTTATTTAAGGATAAGCTCCTAAAATATCAAGCCTCAAGTCTCAGGAATTTCCTATAGCTTGAAACTCGCTACTCGAAACGATGATTCAGAACTTCCTTACCTTCCGAATCCCAGCCAAAATCCGCTCCGGGTTGGGAAGGTAGTGATTTTCCAGTTTCATGAGGGGCACGACGACATCGAAACCTGTAACCCGGCACACGGGTGCCTGGAGGGAAAGAAGGGCTTTCTCGTTGATCCGGGCGATGATTTCCGCACCCACTCCGCAGGTGGGAGGGGCCTCGTGGACCACCAAGGCCCTGCCGGTCTTGCGCACCGATTCGAGGAAGGCGTTTTCATCCATGGGGGAGATGGTACGCAGGTCGATGACCTCCGCCTGGAACCCTTCTTCCTCCGCCATCTCCGCCGCCCGCAGAACTTCCCGGACCATGGAACCCCACGTAATCAAGGTTATATCTTTCCCCTCCCGGACCACTTTGGCTTCGCCGATGGGCACCGTGTAGGATTCATCCGGAACTTCTTCTTTGATGGCGCGGTAGATACGTTTAGGCTCGAAGAAGAGGACCGGGTCGGGGTCGCGGATCGCGGAAATGATCAGCCCCTTTGCGTCGTAAGGGCTGGATGGAATGACGACCTTTATCCCCGGAGTGTGCGCAAAAATTGCCTCGGGACTGTCGGAATGATGCTCGGGTGCGTGAATCCCCCCGCCCCAGGGTGACCGGATGACGAGAGGGCAGGTGAACCGCCCCCGGGACCGATTTCGGACCCGGGAGGCATGGTTCATGATCTGATCCATGGCCGGGGGAAGAAACCCCTCGAATTGAATTTCCGCCACCGGCCTGAGACCCTTCGCCGCCATGCCGATGGCCACTCCAACGATCGCTGATTCGGCCAGTGGGGTGTCGATCACCCGCTCGGACCCGAACTTTGCCTGGAGGCCGTCGGTGACCCGGAAGACGCCGCCTTCCTTTCCTACGTCTTCTCCCAAAAGGACAACAGAGGGATCTCTTTCCATTTCCAGCATCAGCCCGTGGTTGATGGCTTCCACCAAGTTCCGTTTGGGCATTGCCTATGCCTCCTTCTCCTTTAGGTAATTCAGATAACCTTCCATCTGTTCTCTCACTGCGGGAGGGAGGTCGGCAAGAGTGTAAAGGAACATCTCTTCCGGGTGGGGAAGCGGAACGGCCTCGGCCTCCTGAATGGCCTGGTTCAGGATTTTTTCCGCCTCCGCCTTCCATTGATCTTCGAGGCCTTCATTCCAGAGCCCCTTTTCGCCGAGGTATTTCTGGAGTCTCAGCATGGGGTCGAGCTTTTTCCACTCTTCCACCTCGGCATCTTCCCGGTATTTAGTAGGGTCGTCCGCCGTGGTGTGGGGACCGAAGCGGTAAGTGACGGCCTCAATGAAAACGGGACCCAGGCCGGAGACGGCCCTCTCCCGGGCCTCCCGGGTGGCGGCATACACCGCCAGGAGGTCATTCCCATCCACCTGGACTCCGGGGAAACCGTAGGCGATTGCTTTCTGGGCGATGGTCCTGGATGCCGTCTGCTTCTTCCGGGGAACGGATATGGCATACTGGTTGTTCTGACAGAAGAAGATGGTGGGAGTGTTCAGCACCCCGGCGAAGTTCATGGCCTCGTGGAAATCTCCCTGGGAAGTAGCGCCGTCGCCGAAATAGGCGATGGTGCAAGCCTTCCCCTTTTGTAATTGGATGGCGTAGGCGGCGCCGACGGCGTGGAGGGGATGGGTTCCCACGGGGACGGAGATGGGAAAGACATTTACATCCGGGGGAACTTTCTGACCCATTTCGAATCCCATCCAGTAAAGATAGATGTTGCGAAGCGGGACCCCGTGAAGGTAGAGAACCCCGGTCTCCCGAAAAGAGGGGAAAACCCAGTCGGCTTTATGCAGGGCGTAGGCGCTCCCGACCTGGGCCGCCTCTTGTCCGATCAGCGGAGCATAGGTCCCCAGCCGGCCCTGGCGCTGGAGCGCCAGGGCTTTCTGGTCGGCCAGGCGGATCAGAGCCATTTGACGGTAAAGGGTCTGGATCGTCCCGTCGCCCAGGTCCGGGCGCAAAGATTCGTCCAGGTGCCCATCCGGCTGGAGGATGCGCAGCATCTCTCCTCTTAAGGGATCAAATTTTTCGATCATTGTCTCTCCTTGGACCATTATCGCCCGGGCGCGCGGCCGCGCGCCCCTGCAATCCTGAAAAGAAAAACCGGGGGCTATCTTTTACCTTGAGGCACCTAAGAGCACTTAAGCACACTTAAGGCACTGTATTTTACCCTATTTCCCCGCCTCAGGGAACCCTTCCCAGCATGGAGCGGGCGATGATGCGGCGCATGATCTGGGCCGAGCCTTCGTAGATTTGGATGACCTTGGCGTCGCGCATGAGCTTCTCGACTGGATGATACTTCGTATAGCCCATGGCTCCATAGACTTGAACGGCGTCTGTGGTCACCCGCATGGCCACGTCCGCCGCAAAGGCCTTGGCCACTGCGGACTCGGTGGAATTCCGGATTCCCCGGTCGGCCAGAAAGGCCGCGCGCCAGACCAGGAG
>JACAEW010000322.1 GCA_013388675.1 Syntrophaceae bacterium
ATCCATGCTTTCCATGGAGCCCCCCCAGCCATGGAGAAGCACGACCTGCTCGCCCTCCCCGCCCGATTTATAGCGGATGTGAATTCCTCCCAAAAGGAGAAAAGCGGGAACCGGAGGAGTTGTCTGGCGGGGACCGGTCATATACTCCTTGATTTATTTTTTAAAATAATATCGAATAGTTAGATTCAATATTTGTTTATAACTTTATCATATTTCCCGAAAAGGTCAAGGTTCTCATGGGCAAACTCCTTCCGATTTCTGCTTTCTGGAAATTTTATTTCAAGTACCGGGGCATTCCCTCTGAGTCCCGAGCTTCGCCCGTTGATTTTTTAGCTTTTTCCTTTTTTATGCCGGGCGACACTTGCGGTTGAGTTTTCTTCCTGAGGCACGGCACAAAAAAACTTGACGGCCATTTTGGAAACAGATATAAGGCTGGTAAGAAATCCCTGCAAAATAGGGGAGAGGACGCAGATGGCAACTCCCGCATCGATCTCTGATGGCAGGGATGGAGATGGTTTCCTGCGGGAAATAGGGGCCAGAAGAATTACAAATTCAACTGAAAAAGGAGGCCAGCTATGAAAAGGGAAAAATGGATGAAAGCAGCCGGAATCATCGTCCTTGCATTCTTTGCCTGCGGTGTATCCTTCTTGCTTCCGGAGGTGGCCCAGGCCCAGAAAAAGGGCGAGTACAAGTGGCGCTTCGGCAGTCCTTGGACCCAGAAGGTGCGCAACGATTCCCTGCAACTGTACAGTGAACTGATCAACAAATACTCCAACGGGAGAATCGAGGTCACCTTCAAGCCCAGCGGCCTCTTCGGCACCCACGACGAAATTTTCCACGGGGTCCGAGAAGGAAGCCTTCAGATGGGGCTCTACGCTCCGTACGTGAATATCGTTCCCGGGGGGATGCTCAATTGGATGCCCTGGACCATCGGAACCTACGCGGAGGCGGCCATCGCCTATGCCCCCCCCGATGGGGTTCTCTACAAGGTCATGGACAAGGCCTACGAAGAAGTGGGTTTGAAACTCCTCTGGAGTTCCCCCATGGGCCCCTATGGGTACGGCAACAAAGTCCGGCCCCTTAAGACCCCCGACGACTTCAAAAACCTCAAATTGAGGGTCTCCGCCTCCCTGGGGGCGGTTAAGTGATTGGAAAACATGGGGAAGGGAACGGGCATGACCATGCAGACCATTCCCTGGGCAGACATCTACAATGCCCTGGAAAGGGGAGTGGTGGACGGGATCTGGAGTCTGTGGGGATCGTTGGTGGAGGAACGGCATTACGAAGTCATCAAGTATTACACCGCTCTCGACTGGGCCTGGGATTCCTGCAACGTGGCCATGAACCGGAAGCTCTATGACGGGCTGCCCAATGATTTGAAGGAAGTCCTTTTCAAGGCCGGCCGGGAAGCCGAAGCCCGGGATTACCGGGAACGGCAGAAGTCTGACGAGGAGCATAAGAAATTTTTGAGCTCTTCGGGTTTGGTCATTTATTATCCCACCGAGGCAGAACGGAACGCTTTCCGGCAGAAGGCCAACATGCCTGCCATTTGGAAAGAACTCTGCGACCCCTGGCTGGAAAAATACTACCCGGGCCAGAACATGGGCCAGAAGATCCGCGATGAGCTGGACCGCATCCGCATACAAGCCAAGAAAAAGTAGCGCAGGGAAGAATCCTCTCGCCGGCCCAGCACTCCACGGCCGGCGGGGGAATCCCACGGATAGGAAGATGGGAGAGGCCACCCGGGATGGACGCAAGCCTTTTTAGATCGTCGGCCGGCCGCAGGGAATAAAAAATTAAGGAGCTTTTCTGGAATGAAAAGATTCTTCGGCGCCATTTTGAAAGGGATCCAGGCCGGGGAAATGATTCTTGCCCTGGCCAGCCTCACGGCAGCGACCCTGCTGATCATCGCCCAGGTGCTAAACCGCTACTGGCTGCGGTTTGAAATTATGTGGCTGAGCGACTTGGCCCTGTATGCCTTTATCTTTTTCATGTTCACCGCTTTTGCGGCGGCTACCTGGAAAGAGGGTCACGTCTCGGTCGACTTGGTCAAAAACCAAGTTTTTAAAAATCGCCCGGTCTGGGCAGCGACCTACCGGGTTTTTCTGGTCATTCTTTCCATGGTGATTCTGGGCTCTCTTTTCTTTCCCCTCACCCCCTTTATGAAGCGGGCCATCCAGTACCCCGAGTATGGCACCCTGGTGCGGTGGTTTAACACCAGCTGGCTCATGATCTGGCTTTTCATCGCCTTTGTCCTCGTCATGATCCACCTCTTCGTTCTCCTTCGCCGGGACCTCAGGGAACTGGCCAAAGCCAAGCCCCCGGAGACCGTTAAAAAGGGATAGGAAAAATGGAATATGGCGTCTTCAGCAGTCTCGCCCTTTTTTTTGTCGGAATCGCGCTGGGCCTTCCTTTGTGCTGGGTGTTTTTGGGAAGCACGGTGGTGGCCGCCTTGATCATCGCCAGCCCCATCACTTTCATGCCTGGGACCTTTTTCCACGCCATCAATAACTATGTGCTGATGGCCATCGCCTTTTTCATCTGGGCCGGAAATTTAATTTCCGAGTCGGGGATCGCCCATCGGTTGGTCCGCCTTTCCCATGCTTTGGTGGGGAGGGTCCGTGGGGGGCTGGTGGACGTAGGGATCCTGGCCGCGGTTTTCATGGGAGCCCTTACCGGGTCATCTCTCCCGGTCATTGCCGCCTTGATTCCCATCCTCGTCCCCGGCCTGGAAAAACTCGGGTACCAGCGGAGGTACGTGGCCGCGGTTCTTTGTTCTTCCAGCTTCCTGGGTTACCTGATTCCCCCCAGCGTTCCCGCTCTACTCTATTGCTTGATAGCCCAGCAGTCGGTGGGGGCCCTCTTTTTGTCCACGGTGATTCCCGGCCTGCTCCTGGCCTTCGGGTATATTTTGGTGAACACCTTTCTTTGCAGCAGATATTACCGGCCCACCGGGGAAGCAGCGAGGCCGCCAGCCACCCTCGGCGAAACGGTCAAGGAAATCGGAATCTCCACCTGGGTGGCCCTTCCGGCCCTGGGCTGCCCGGCCATCGTGCTGTTTGGAATCTATGGGGGGATCTTCACCCCCAACGAAGCCGGTTCCGTGGCTGCCGTGTACACGGCCATCGTCGGTTTTTTGGTCTACCGGGAGATGACCCTGAAAGGATTCTGGGCCAGCTCCCAGACTACGATCATCACCATGGGAATGCTGGCTTTTCTCATGGGCTTCGGGGTAGTCTTCACCCGCCTTCTGATCCGCGAAGGAGTGGGGGAGATGCTGACTCAGTTCATCCTGGGGATCTCCAACAATAAATACATCATCCTACTTTCGGTCAACATCCTTTTACTCATCCTAGGCATGTTCATCGACGGCCTTCCCATCATGATCATCGTCGTCCCCTTACTCATGCCCCTGGTGAAAGAACTGGACATTAACCTGGTCCATTTGGGGGCCATCATCATCGTGAATGTGGGGCTGGGAGTCGTCACCCCTCCTTACGCCATTTCCATATTCGTCGGAACCCGGTTGGCCAATGTGGCCTATGAAGAGCTGTTGGGCCCCATGCTCATCTTTTTATTCCTGGTGGGTTTGCCGATCCTCTTGCTCACCACCTATATTCCCTGGCTTTCCTGTTGGCTCCCCACACTCGTCATGGGCGCCAAAATCGTGGGGCCTTATTAAAAGAATTCGCCGGGAGGTCGGTAGGGGGCAAAGGCAGGACCAAAAGATAGGCCTTGCTCCAGACGACGCGCTCCGCTGAAATTTCCCCTCGGTTCCCTTTTTTGCCGGGCGGAAAATCAGAAAGCAATCGGCAACGAAAATTTTCATTTACCAGAAATCAAAAAGTTTTACTCTGGAAGGGCATCGCTTGCATGACCAATAATGCCCGCAGGGGAAAAGTTCCGGTTCGGCAAAAAAGGTAAAATTTTTATGATGATGATTCCCCCCGATGAAACGGAAGGGGAAAAACTGGCCTGAACCGGCAATCAAAATCCCAACCGAGGAACCGCAGGAATAGGGAGGTCAAAATGGGAGCAGAGGATGGAATTTTGATCCAGGGAGCGCGCATTGTCGACGGGTCCGGAAACCCTTATTACCATGGCGATATCGCCATCCGGGGCGGGAAAATCGTCCAGATCCGGCCAAAAATAGAAGAGCGAGGATTTTCCCGGGTCATACCCGCTCGTCATCTCACGGCGAGCCCCGGGTTCATCGACCCGCATAGCCATGATGACTGCTACGTCATCGTCCGCCCGTCCTGCGATGATAAGGTTTTGCAGGGGGTGACCACCTGCGCCATCGGCAATTGCGGTTTTTCCATGGCCCCATTGCTTCCTCCCTACCGGGATGAAATGAAGGAGGCCCTGCGGGTTATGGGTTCCAGCGAGGTTCCGGAAGATTTTTGGCGGTTTCAATCCTTCGGCGATTATTTGGACAGGGTGGAAAAAGTGAAGCCGGGGATCAACCTAATCCCCTCCGTGGGCCATCAGGCGGTGCGAATAGCCGTCATGGGCTCCGCCCTGCGGGCTCCCTCCGGGTCGGAATTGGAAAAAATGAAGACCCTCGTGGAGGAGGCTATGGAGGCGGGGGCCTTCGGTTTCTCCACCGGCCTCATCTATGCCCCCGGCAATTTTGCCCAAAGTGAAGAGATCGTCGAGCTCGCCAAGGCCGTGACCCCCTGCGGAGGAATTTATACCACCCACCTCCGAAGCGAAGGGGACTTCGAAATGGAGGCCTTGGATGAGGCTTTCCGAGTGGGGAGAGAAGCCGGGGTCCGAGTGCACATCGCCCACCACAAAGTAATCGGGAGGAACAACTGGGGAAAGAGCCGGGAGACGCTGCGGCGGATCGCCGGGGCCCGGGAGGAGGAGATCGAAGTCACCTGCGACCAGTATCCCTACCATGCGGGAAGTACCTACCTTGCTTCCGCCCTTCCCCCCCGGATTTTGGCCGACGGGGAATCGGTCTTCGTCAAAAAATTGCAGGACCCCGCAATCCGTAGGGAGATTGTTGAAGAGATCGAGGAGAGAAAAGCGAAAGGACCCATCTGGGATAATTGGATCAAGGCCGCCGGTTTTCAGGGGGTCGTCATCTCCATCTCTCCCAACCACCCCGAATATGTAGGAAAATCCATAGAAGACATCGCCCGGGGGGAGAACAAATCCCCTTACGATGTGATCTTTGACCTCATCGTGGAAGAAAAAAAGGCCACGGTCATGATCCTCTTCGTCATGGACGAGGAGGACATCGAGAGGATCATGAAAAGCCCCTTCACCATGGTGGGAACGGACGGGATTCCGGGATTTGGGATCAGTCGGGTTCACCCCCGGCAGACCGGGACCTTTCCCCGGGTGTTGGGCAGGTACTGCCGAGAGAAAGGGGTTTTGATCCTGGAGGAGGCGGTGCGGAAGATGACTTCCTTCCCGGCCCAGACTTTCCGCTTGAAGCATAAGGGCCTCCTGCGGGAAGGGTATGATGCCGACCTAGTGCTCTTCGACGATCGGACCATCATCGACCGGTCCACCTTTGAAGATCCCAACCAGTCTCCCGAAGGGGTACCCTACGTCCTGGTCAACGGACAGATCGCCGTGGAAGGGGGGAAGGTAACCGGAGCTGCCTCCGGCAAGGTTCTGAGAGCCGAGAATTAAAGCCCGGCAGGCCTGGAGAAATCTTTTCCCTGGGGGAAAATTTTCCTCTCCGGTGGCCGATTCGCCTTTTACCCTTTTCGTCCCTCTTGAAGCGCCTTCTGGTACTCCTCCCATAAGAATTCTTTTTTCATTCCGGGGTCGATGAAGTCCCACGGCAGGATTTCTTCGAAGGTCCGCGGGCGGTACACGTAGAAGTCGGGATTGAGGTCCACCGAACGGTAGGCCTGGGGCCAGTTTCCGCCCAGCTTGTGGGCGGTTAGCAGTAACTTCCCTACCCGCCGGTCCCCCCGCGACAAAACGGTCTGCAGGTAAGCCCATTTGGGGAGGTCGGCGGTTACGATTATATTCCGGTCCTTGCGGAAACCCTCCTTCACCCATTTCATCTTTTCATTCAGCCCCGACAGGTCATCGAAAGGATGCCACTGGAAGGGAGTGGTCGGCTTGGGGACGAAAGAGTTCAGGCTGACCGTGATCCTTTCCGCTTTTTTTTTGCCGGGAGATCTTACCAAAGCGTGGTGCTGGACCTTCCGGGTTAAATCGATGATCCCCTTTACATCTTCCTTGCTCTCTTGCGGGAGTCCCACCATGAAATATAAGCGGAAGGTATTGAAGCCCCGCTCAGCCAGAATTTCTACCGCTTTCAGGATTGTCTCCTCGGTAAACCCTTTCTTGATGACTCGCCTCATCCGTTCCGACCCCGCCTCCGGGGCCAGGGTGACGGTCCTCTGTCCGCTCCGGAAAGCCAGGTCGGCCAGTTCCGGGGAAAGGGAATCGACCCGCAGGGAGGAAAAAGACAGGGGAATTTCCTCTTGCAGGATCCGCCTCCCGAGAGGGAGGATCCCGGGATAGTCGGAGATCGCCGCACCCACCAGTCCCACCTTCTCCGCCAAGCCCTTTCCTTGGACCGCAGCCTTTTCCAGCAGCCCGGCATCCCGATGGCGGTAGGGAAAATAGGCGTAGCAGCCGGCACAAAACCGGCACCCCCTGCGGCAGCCCCGGCTGAGCTCCAGGAGAAGCATGTTGGAGAGCTCCGTGTTGGAAGTCACGATGGGCGAGACGGTGACCGAGGCATTCAGGTCCTTGAGCCAGACTTTTTTCACCCGGGGGGGGAAATCCTTTTGCGCCATGAAAAAATCGATCGTCCCATCCGGCCTGTATGCGACGTCGTAGAACTGAGGGACATAGAGCCCCTCCAGGCCCGCCAAGTCATGCAATCGCGTTTCTTTGGACAAACCCTTCTCCCGGCCCTTCCGCAAGCTGTGGGCCAGGGGACCGATCGTTTCCTCTGCCTCCCCGATCACGAAAAAATCCACGAAGTCGGCCAGGGGCTCCGGGTTCATCAGGATGGACGCCCCTCCGGCCAGGACCAGGGGATCGGCCTCATTTCGGTCTTTTCTTAGAAGGGGGATTCCGGCCAGGTCCATCATCGTGAGGAGATGGGGGTAATCATTTTCATAAGACACGGAAAAGGCTAGAATATCGAAGGATCGGACCGGTTGCTGGGACTCCAGGGAAAAGAGGGGGGTATCGGTCCTGCGGTATTCCGGGATATCCTCCGGGTCCGGAAGAAAAACCCTCTGGCAGGACGTTCCCGGCTCCTGATTGAAGAGCCAATAGACCGCCTGGAACCCCAGATTGGACATGGCCGTGTAATAGCGGTTGAGGTAGGCCAGCGCAATGGAAAGACCCCCTCTCCGGTCCTTGAAATCGGGGAGGGGCAGGAGGGGATGCTCCTGGGAAAGGAGGCGGCGGGCTTTTTCGAACAGCCTTCGGGACATGAGGACAGCTTTCCGCCGTCAGCTCTCAGCGTTCAGCAGACAGCCTTTTCGGTCCTTCGCTGAAAGCTGATTTTTCAATCCGCCTGCTTTCTTAAAAAGGTGGGGATCTCCAGCTCTTCGTCCGTGCCGGGGGGGGAGGAGATTCGGGCCCGGGCCTTGGCGATCCGCTCCTGCAAGTCTTTGGGTTTATCCGACCTCAGGTAAGTGGGGATTTCCCGATCTTCCTCCTTCCGCGAAAAGTTTACGACCCCTTTTTCCCGCTCCGGGGGAAGAACCATGGGTTCCGCTGCGGCCTGCTCTTTGCTCTCGGCCCGGCCGAACCCGGTAGCGATGACCGTGATCCGAACCTCTTCCCTCATTTTCTCATCGATCACCGCGCCGAAGATGATGTTGGCATCTTCGTGGGCCTCGTCTTGGATGAGCATGCAGGCTTCGTTCACCTCGTAGATTCCCAGGTCGGGTCCTCCGGTCACGCTGATCAGAATTCCCCGGGCCCCGGTGATCGTAATGTCTTCCAGGAGGGGGCTGGAGATGGCCCGCTGGGCGGCTTCGACCGCTCTCTTCTCCCCGTTGCCCGCCCCCGTTCCCATAAGCGCCATGCCCATCTCGCTCATGACCGTCCGCACATCGGCAAAATCCAGGTTGATCAGCCCTTCTACGGTGATGAGGTCGGAGATTCCCTGGACCGCCTGGAGCAAGACCTCGTCGGCCTTGCGGAAAGCCTCCAGCAGGGGCATTTCTTTCCCGGCAATATTCAGGAGCCTCTGATTCGGGATGGTGATCAGCGTATCCACGTTTTTTCGCAGCTCCTTCAAACCTTCCTCGGCCTGATGGTGTCTCTTTTTGCCTTCAAACAAAAAAGGTTTCGTGACCACGGCCACGGTAAGTGCGCCCACCTCCTTGGCGATGGAGGCCAGGATCGGCGCCCCCCCGGTGCCCGTCCCCCCCCCCAGCCCCGCGGTGATGAAGACCATATCCGCCCCGGCCAGAATCTCCCGAACCCGGTCCCGGTCCTCCAGGATGGCGTTCCTCCCGATTTCCGGGTTCGCCCCGGCGCCCAGCCCTTTGGTCAGATGGGCCCCCAGCTGGACTTTGATGGGGGCGCTGCAGGCGCTCAGGGCCTGGGCATCGGTGTTCGCCCCGATAAACTCCACCCCCATCAATCCGGACTTGATCATCGTGTTGACGGCGTTGCACCCCCCTCCGCCGATCCCCACCACCTTCAAGTTGGCCCCGGCCTTTCGATTCTCTTCCAGTTCGATCATTCCCCCACCTCCTCAAATCAAATTCGTAATTCGGATTGCGGAATTCGGAATTTTCACCCGCCATTCCGCATTCCGCATTTTCTAGGTGAATTCCCCAAACCACTTTTTCACCCGCGGACCGATGGACCCCCAGAATTTGCGCTGTTGGGTCTTGAATCGCCCCTCGGGACCGTGGCGCTTGCCCCGCAGGACGAGGCCGACCGCGGCGGCGTACATGGGATTGTTGACCACGTCCATCAACCCCCCGACTCCCGAGGGGTACCCCCGCCGTACGGGAAGGTTGAAAACCTGTTCCACCAGCTCCGGCAGTCCCTCCAGAGAAGCCGTCCCCCCGGTCAGCACGACTCCCGAAGGAATCAGGTTCTCATACCCCGACTTCACGATCTCCCGGTGGACGAGGGTGAAGATCTCCTCCATCCGGGGCTCGATGATTTCCGCCAGGATCTGGCGGGACAGGGAACGGGAGCGCCTCCCGCCCACGCTGGGCACCTCGATGGCCTCTTCCTTCTTGACCATGGAGGTCAGGGCGCATCCGTACTTGGTTTTGATTTTCTCCGACTCCACCAGAGGGGTCCGAAGGCCCACGGCGATGTCGTTGGTCACCTGGTTGCCCCCCAAACCCAGGCTGGAGGTGTGTCGGACCGCCCCCATGGAAAAGACGATGCAATCCGTGGTGCCCCCCCCGATGTCGATCAGGGTGACTCCCAGCTCCTTTTCATCGGGCAGAAGGACCGCTTCGCTCGCCGCCAGCTGCTCCAGGATGATGTTCTGGACCTCGAGTCCCGTCCGGTTGCAGCAGCGGATGATGTTCTGCGTCGAGGTCCCGGCCCCGGTTACGATATGGACTTTGGCCTCCAATCGCACACCGGACATCCCCATGGGCTCCAAAATCCCATCCTGGTCGTCCACGATGAACTCCTGGGGAAGGACATGCAGGACCTCCCGGTCGTTGGGGATGGCCACCGCCCGGGCGGCGTCGATGACCCGCTGGACATCGTTCTCGGTCACCTCCCGGTTCTTGACCGCCACCACCCCATGGCTGTTGAACCCTCGAATATGACTGCCGGCGATTCCGCAGTAGACCGAGCTGATCTCCGTCCCGGCCATGAGCTCCGCCTCTTCCACGGCTTTCCGGATGGATTCCACGGTCGCATCGATGTTGATGATCACCCCTTTGCGCATGCCTTTGGAGGGATGCGTCCCGATTCCGATGATATCCACCCCGGAATCGGTCACCTCCCCCACGATGGCGGAGACTTTGGTGGTCCCGATATCCAGCCCGACGATGACGTTTTCTTTCTTTCCCTTTTTGGCCATGGGGATTCTCCCCTTTTTGGGTTCCGGGTCCTTCCGAGGGAAGCCCAAGAGGTCAGGATTTTGGCGGTCTCTCCGACTTGGTTTCCTTCATCTTGACGACTACTTTCTTCGGATAGTTGAGGGCGAGGGATTCCACGTTCTTCATCTTGCCCCTCAGGTCCGGAAGGACCTTTTCCAAACGATTCAATTTGTCCGCATAATCTCCGCTTCCCAGGCGGATGGGGATCCCCTCCCGCAAGGTATACAGGGTTAATTCCATCTTTCGCCCCAGGTGGACCTCCGAGACATCCCGCAGGGAAAAGACCTTGCGCCCTTCCAAGTGCTCCAGAAGCTCCAGGGCCTGCCGCAAAAGTTCCAGGGTTCGCGGGTCTTTCTCCTTCCATTCCTGAGGAGTCACCCCGGTCAGGATGGGAAGGTCCATCCTTTCCTTGAAATCCGCCTTCTTAAAGACCTCCCCGTTCCTGTCCATGAGGTAAAGCTCGTCCAACAGAATCAAAGCCCGGGGAACCCGCTCTTGGACCTCGATGATCAACGCCTTGCCGGAAAAATCCCGTCTTACTCTCGCCTTTTCCACCCAGGGGTGCCGGGCCAGGTGGCGGCTCACCTCCTGTAGGTCGAGGCTGAGCAGGTTTGCCCGAAAATCGACCTTGGCCAGGTCCAGGAGTTCAGACTCGGCGATGTTCATGCAGCCCATGATCTTCACTTCCCCGATGTGCAGCTGGCCGGAGTGCTGGAAGTACCGGTACAGGGTGTATCCGAGAAATACCAGGCTGGCCGCCGTAGCCACGCTGAGCGCCCCCCTTCCCGCACGGACCACCCGGGCCCAAAGCCCGCCTTTTCTCTGCTTTTTCGGCCTCCTGATCCTGCGCTGTCTTCCGATCCGATACCTGCTGGCCATTGCGTCCGATTTTGTTCCGCATGGGTTCAAATCCCTCCGCCCCTGCAAAAAAGTGGGGACGAGGGCGATTTTCATCCTGCTGCCGACCCGCAAATGGGGCAGGGCTGGCCTTTCCCTTAGCCGTCCCGCCCAAAGTTTCCAACCGCCTGACGGAATCGCAAGGGGTTTCCCGAAAGAGGGCTTTTCCACCGGGTTCGAAATAGGGATTCCCGCCCCCCCGGCCGATCTCCGGTGGCAGGAAAGGAGTTAGGGACCATTCCGCAATCTCCCTTCCGAATTCCGCATTCTATTCGTCTTCCCCCATGACCTGGATCTCCATCTCCAGTTTCACACCCTTTTCCTGGTACACCTTCTCCTTCGCCCATTCTGCCAGGGTCAGGATATCCCGGGCCTTGGCCTTTCCCAGATTTACGATGAAGTTGGCATGCTTCTCCGAAATCTGCGCCTCCCGCAGACGGGTGCCCTTGAGTCCCACCTCTTCGATCAATTGCCCGGCCGAGACCCGGGAAGGGTTTTTGAAGACCGACCCGGCGCTCGGCAGGTGGAGAGGCTGTTTGGCCGTCCTGCGCTTCAAAAAATCCTCCATCTTGGACCGGATGGCCTGGCTGCTGCCGATTTTGAGCCGGAATTTTCCCCCCAGGATGACCCATCCTTTTTTCAGCTCCAGGGACCGGTAGGAAAAATGGAGTTCCTCCCTTCGCGTTTCGATTACCTTTCCGTCCCCGTCCATGAGCTGCAAGGATTCCAGGGTGTCCTTCATTTCGCTCCGGAACGCTCCCGCATTCATGAAAAGCGCGCCCCCCACGGTCCCGGGTATTCCTACGGCCCATTCCATCCCGGTCAGGCCTTTTTCCCGGCAAAGTTCCACCAGCCTCCCCAGCGGCTCTGCGGCCCCGGCCTGAAGGAGTCCCTCCCTCTCTCCCCGTTCCAACTCGGCGACTCCCTGGAAGCCCCGGGCCAGGGAAATGGCCACCCCCCGGATTCCTCCATCCCGGACCAGCAGGTTGCTCCCGTTCCCGAGGATGAAGTAAAAAATCTTCTGCCGCCGGCACCACTGGAGGGTCTTCCTCAAGTCTTCCAGGTCCGCCGGAAAAATCAGGAAATCCACCGGGCCCCCGACCCGGAAGGAAGTGTGCTCCGACAGAGGGACGGAATACCGAACTTCTCCCTTGATTTCTTCCGCCAACTTGATGCCGTTCGCCGCAGTCATGGGACCGCTTAGAGTTCGGAAGCCTGTAGGAGGGGAGGGTTTAAAACCCGCCCCTCCTGCCGCATTACTCCGAACCTCCTTTCCCCTTTAACTTTTTAATTAAGGCCTCCCCTACCTTCCACACATCCCCGGCTCCCAGGGTGAAGACCATGTCCCCGGGTCGAAGGCGAGGGAGGAGGCGCTCGACGATCTCTTCTTTTTCCGGGACCAGGGTCACATCCTTGTGGCCATGGCCCTTGATGCCCTCGCAGAGGTCCTCCGTTTTCACTCCGGGAATGGGGTCCTCGCCGGCCGCATAGATTTTCGTCAGGAAAAGAACGTCGGCCTGGTTGAAGGCGGTTAGAAAGTCCTTGAAAAGGTCGCGGGTCCGGGTGTACCGATGGGGCTGGAACACCACCACCGTTCTCCGTCCCCATCCTCTCTTGGCCGCGCTCAGGGTCGCTTTGATCTCCGTCGGGTGGTGGCCGTAATCGTCCACCACCATCACTCCTCCCCATTCCCCTTTCATTTGAAACCTTCGCTGGACCCCGCTGAAGGCCCCCAGCCCCTCGCGGACCGCCTCAAAACCGAGCTCCAGTTCCGCGGCCGTGGCCAGGGTGGCCAGGGCGTTATAGACGCTGTGCAATCCCGGCATGCGGATGGTCATCAGGCCCAGATCCCGTTCATTTTCGAAGGCCCGGAAGGTGGTCGTGGGGCCGTTGAAAGAAATATCCGTCGCCCGGTAATTGGCCTGGGTGGTCAGGCCGTAAGTAACGAACCGTTTGGCCACCCTCGGGATCAGGGCCTGAACATTCTCATGGTCCAAACACAGAACCGCCAGGCCGTAGAACGGGACTTTGTTGATGAACTCCAGGAAGGCCGCCTTGATCTCCTCCAGGTCCCGGTAATGGTCCAGGTGCTCGGGGTCGATGTTGGTCACCACGGCAATGGTGGGAGTCAGTTTGAGAAAGGAGCCGTCGCTCTCGTCGGCTTCCGCCACCAGGAGGTCGCCCTTCCCCAGCTTGGCGTTGGAGCCGAAGGCATTGAGCTTTCCCCCGATGACCGCCGTGGGGTCCAACCCGCCTTGAGCCAGGACCGTGGCGATCATGGAGGTGGTCGTGGTCTTGCCGTGCGTTCCGGCCACCGCAATGCCGTATTTCATTCGCATCAGCTCGGCCAGCATCTCCGCCCGGGGAATGACGGGAATCAGTCGCTCCTGGGCGGCCAGGACTTCGGGGTTTTCCTTCCGGACCGCCGAGGAGGTAACCACCACGTCGGCCTCCTTTAAATTCTCCGCCCGATGGCCGAGGAAGACTTCCGCCCCCAATTTTTGCAGCCGATGGGTTGTTTCGGATTCGGCCAGGTCCGACCCGGTTACCCGGTACCCCAGGTTCAACAGGACCTCGGCGATCCCGCTCATGCCGATCCCGCCGATGCCCACGAAGTGGACCCTGCGGACCCGGTGTCTCATTCCATAAGTCTGGCTATTCATTTCCCACCAACCGGTAGCAGAGGTCCGCGATTTTCTCGGCGGCCCGGGGTTGGGCCAACGAAGCGGCCCGCTCTTCCATTCTCCTCCGCCGATCCGGGTTCTCCTTGAGCTCCCGCACCAGGCGGCCTAGGGTTTCCCCGTTTAGGCCGGAGTCGGCCACCATGACGGCTGCGCCCGCGTCCACCAGGGTTTTGGCGTTCAAGGTCTGATGGTCGTTCGCCGCGTAAGGGTAAGGAACCAGGATGGCCGCTTTGCCCATGGCCATGATTTCAAAGAGGGTCGTGGCCCCGGCCCGGCATAGGATCAGGTCCGCCGCCCGGTAAGCCCGCTCCATGTCGTGGATGAACCGATGGACCTCGGCGTTCGCATGCTCCCTTTCGTAAAAAGCTCGTACCGAATCGTAGTCCCGGTCGCC
>JACAEW010000262.1 GCA_013388675.1 Syntrophaceae bacterium
GTCGATCACCGCCACCTTTTTCACCTGCTGCAGGACCCGCCGCACATCCCCGGTGGGAAAGGGCCGGAACATCTTCATCTTGAGAAGTCCGACTCTCTCCCCCTTCTCCCGGTAATCGTCCACGACCACCCGGGCCGTCCCGGTGATGGTTCCGCTGGTCACCAGCAGGAGGTCGGCGTCCTCGGCCCGGTATTCTTCCAGGATGCCGTACCTCCGCCCGAAAGCCCGGCCGAACTCCTCATCCGCTTGTTTGGCGACTTCCTTGGCCTCCTCCATGGCCTGCTGGATTTTCACCCTCTGTTCCATGTAAACATCCGGAAGAAAGGCGGCATTAAAGGACATGGGTTCGTCCACATCCAGTTTGAAGGGGGGGGCGTAGGGGGGAAGAAAGGGGTCCACCTCTGCGGCCTCGGGAATGTCCACCTGCTCGTAGGTATGGGAGAGGATAAACCCGTCGAGGCAGACCATGGTGGGCAAAAGAACCTTTTCCGATATGCGAAAAGCCATAATCACGCTATCCAGCACCTCTTGATTGTCCTCGCAGTAAAACTGAAGCCAGCCGGTATCCCTCTGGGCCAGGCTGTCGCCCTGGTCGCACCACATGGTCCAGGGAGCGGACATGGCCCGGTTTACATTGGCCATCACAATGGGCAGACGGGCGCCGGCGGCCCAGTGCAGGACCTCATGCATAAGGGCCAGTCCCTGGGCAGACGTGGCCGTGAAGGTCCGGGCCCCGGCGGAGGCCGCTCCGACGCAACAGGAGATGGCCGAATGTTCCGATTCTACCTTGACAAAATCCGCCTTTAGCTTGCCGCTGGCGCAAAAATCGGACAGGGCCTCCACGATGGTAGTCTGGGGGGAGATGGGGTAAGCGGGGATGACCTGAACGCGGGAAAGCATGGCCCCATAAGCCACGGCCTCGTTCCCGGAAATTACTCGTTCCATTTTTCCTCCTCCAGTTTCATGGCCGAGCGGGGACATTCGACGGCACAGATCCCGCATCCCTTGCAGTGGTCGTAATCGATGAGGTACTTTTTTTCCTCCGCCAGGAAAGAAACGGCCACGTCCGGGCAGACCATCAGGCACACGTTTCACTGGATGCAGTTTCCGCAACTGAAACAGCGCTCTGCCTCCCTCTTCGCCCCAGACGGAGAAAGACCCAGGTGGACCTCGGCGAAGGACCCAGCCCTCGGTTTCAAATCCCGAGAGGATATCCTGGTTCGTTTTCGGTGCGTAAAATAATCCAGGTTGATTTTATCCAGGCGGACGATTTCCCGGCCGTCCTCTTCCGGGTCTCCCGCTTTTCCCCGCAGATAGCGGTCTATTGCCGAAGCGGTTTTCTTGCCCGAAGCGATGGCCTGAGAGACATACCCCTGCCCCGTGGCCGCATCCCCCCCGGCGAAAAACCCGGGAAGGTTCGTCCTTCCCCAGGAATCGATGGCGATCCGGCCGTTCCCAACCCTCATCCCTTCCGGAAGAAAAGAAAGGTCGGCCCTCTCCCCCACGGCAAGAATCACGCTGTCGCCTTTCAAGGAAAAACCCGAATGGGGAATTAGCACCGGGCTTCTTCTCCCGCTGGCGTCGGGCTTCCCCGGTTTGGTTCTTAAGGCGTCGACCCCTTGCACCTTCTGTTTTCCCAGAATTTTGACCGGGGCCGCCCGGAAGATAAAATCAACCCCTTCTTTTGCCGCTTCCTCGATTTCATCCGGAATGGCCGGCATATCGGCTTTTTCCCGTCGGTACAAAACCGTCGCCTTACTTCCCAGACGCAAGGCCACCCGGGCGGAATCCAGGGCCGTATTGCCCCCTCCAACGACAAGGACTCGCTTGCCCAGAGAAATTTTCTTCCCGGCGTTCACCTCCCGGAGGAAAGAAAGGCCATGCCAAACTCCCGGAAGGTCGTCTCCCGGCAATTCTGGTTTCTGCTCCGCCCAGGCTCCGGTGGCCAGAAAGACCGCTGCGAAATTTTTCAATTCCTCCAGGCCCAAATCCGCTCCCAATCTTTTCCCCGTCCTGATCTCCACCCCCAGAGATTTGATCCTAGAAATCTCCCGGTTCAGGATATTCCTGGGTAACCGGTATTTGGGAATCCCATACCTGAGCATGCCCCCGGGTTCTTTCATGGCCTCAAAAACCGTAACTCCATAGCCACAGCGGGCGAGAAAATAGGCGCAGGAAAGGCCGGCCGGTCCGGACCCAATGACGGCCACTTGTTCCTTCCTCCTTTCCATCCCTGTGGCGTTGCCCGGTGAGTGCTTCATTCCCCAGTCTCCCAGGAATCGCTCCAAGGCGTTGATGGCCAGAGCCTCGTCGTAATCCTTGCGGTTGCAGTCGCTTTCGCAAGGATGGTGGCAGACTCTGCCGCAGATGGAAGGAAAAGGGTTGGACTCTAGAATTCTCCGCCAGGCTTCCTCCGGCTTTCCGTCGGCCAGGGAGGTGAGATAGAAAGAAATATCCTGTTCGATGGGGCAGGCCTTTGAACAGGGCGCCTTCTGGGTAATATAGGAAGGTTTGAGATACCTCCAGGTCCCCGTTTTATTCCATAGGGTCGATTGTAAGGATATCGAAAGGAACGGAGTATCCTTCAAGGTTTTGATGACAATTTTCTCTTCCATTTTCCCCCCAAGAATGGAAGTTGAGAGGTGAGGGGTGGGAGTTGATAAAAATCGAAATTCATAATTGACAACTCACAACTCACATCTCAAAACTCCCCTTTCACTCCTCACCTCTCTCGGATTTTGATACTTCGGTACGCTTCCCTCGCCGCCGCTTCGTTCTCCTTCCCCTTCCCCGGAACCGACTCCTTGATGGTTTCGGCCAGGGCTTCGATCCCGATGATCCCGGTGAGTTTCGCAAAGGCGCCGAGGATGGCGGTGTTCACGATGGGCTCTGTGCGGGAGCCCAGCTTATGCTTGATGGCGATACCGCTGGCATCCACTACGGCTACTTTAAAATGGGCGGGAAAAGGAAACGATGAAGGTTCTTGGGAGCTGTTTAATAGGATCGTTCCCCCTTCCTTCAGCCCGGCAGTAACGTTCACAGTTTTATAAAGAACCGGGTCGAGGACGATGACGTGATCCGGGGTATATACCTCGCTATGAATGCGAATTTTCTGCTCATCGACCCGGGCGAAAGCTGCCACCGGTGCGCCCCGCCGTTCCGCCCCGAAGAAAGGAAAGGCCTGAACTTTTTTCCCTTCCTTGGCGGCGGCGGTGACCAGCAACTTGGAAGCCACGACTGCCCCCTGCCCGCCCCGTCCATGAATCCGGATTTCAATCATGATCTCGGCTCCTCCCTCTGACCTCTAACCCCCCACCTGCAACCTGTTTTCAATGCATCACCGCCCCGCCGTCCACGTTAATCGCCTGGCCGGTGATATTCCGCGCCTCTTCGGAAACCAGAAAGGCCACCAGCGCCGCGATGTCCTCGGGAGTCTGAGGCCGCCGCAAGGGAGTAACGGATTTCACCCGATTTTCAAAAATCTCCACTGGGCTCTTTTCCGCCAGGGAGGGAAAACTCCCCCGGAACCACTTAGCCAGATTCTCCCACATGGGGGTCCAGATGTATCCGGGACAGACGGCGTTGACCCGGATCTGATACCGGGCCAGTTCCTTTGCCAAAACCTGGGTCAGCCCGATGACTCCGAATTTGGAAGCGGCGTATCCCCCGATGAACTCTTCCCCCTGCTTTCCGGATATGGAGGCGATATTGATAATCCTGCCTTTCTTTCGGAGAATCATCCCCTTCGCGACCTCGCGGGAGCAGAGAAAGGTCCCCCGCAGGTTGACGGCCATATTTTTTTCCCAGTCTTCCACCGAGTGGTTGAGGATCAATCCCGTGGTTCCCGTTCCGGCGCTGTTCACCAGGATGTCGATGGGGCCTAATCCTTCCCGGGCTTCCTTCACCATTCTCTCCACGTCTTTTTCCACGGAAACATCCATCTCCACCGCCAGGGCTCGATTTTCCGTATCCGTGATCTCTTTGGCCAGTTGACCCGCGGCCTTCCCGTCAAGGTCCGCCGCCACGACCGAGGCCCCTTCCCGGGCAAGACGCAGGGCAATGGCCCGCCCAATCCCGCTCCCCGCCCCGGTCACAATGGCAATTTGTTCCTGAAGATTATACAAGGCTGACTCCCCTTCTTGGATGTGAGAATTCTTTCGCCCCTGCGCCTTTTCGCCTTTTTCCTTGTTTCTGAATGGTTTTATGGCACATTGGCAATCCTTTTGTCAATCTGAACTGAAAAACTTTCCATCCCCTGCGGGATAGGAAGAGGCTGGGGAATGAATCATTTAACTTTATCTCGCTTGATTTCGACTTCCTCCTCTGCTATTTTTAGCAAAAATTCTGCCCGGGGGGATGAAGTGTTCCTGAAAAACCCCTTCTTCTTTGGCCTCGCGGTCGTAATCTGCATATCCCTGCAAATATGGATTAGCTATATCAGCGCCCGTTCCATTCTGGATGGAGATTTAATCGTAGGGTTTTCTTTATTTTTATCGGTCCCCCTGCTGGGGATTGTCATGGTTCTATATTTCCTCTGGTTCCGGCGACAAAGAACCCCTAAGCCGCCTAGATGGAAATCCATGAGCCTTTTGCCATAGACGATTGGCCGTTTCAACCCGAGGATTGATCTCCCTGATTTTTCCTGTTTCCTTTCCCCTCGTGGGAGGGGATCGAGGGGAAGGGGATGGTCTTTGAAAGCACCCCCTCTTCACCATAACAGGGGTGGGCCGCAAGGGAATTCCCTATATCATGATCAACTGGAATTTTGGGGCAGAGATTTCCGGGCAGCGAAGATCAGGCACCCACCCAAGCCGGCGAAAGAGTGACGGGTTTCCCGGCCTTTTCATTGGCATCCAATGCGGAGAGGAAAAAATGGAGAAAAAAAAATACACCGCCAGGGACGTTTTGTTTGCCCTGAATGAAATCACGGGGGGCCGGGTCATTACCAAGGCCGAAGACGCCTTTGCCCAGGGGAACCCTTTTGTAATCGTTAAAACGTCCCATCTTCCCGGGAAAGCCGTCCTCGAAACTCCGGGCTTGGTGTGCGGGAACCCCGACCAGGAAATCCGCAGGCTCGCCGTCTGCATGACCCTCACAGAAAGCCAGATCGAGCTTGCCGGCGGGACTGGAGTGGACGCCATCGTCGCCCACCACCCGGTGGCTGATGCGGCCAGTTGCGGCGGCGTTCCCCTGCGCGGGTACGTGGGCCTTTACGGAGTTGTCGTCTTTGAACTTCACGAGGCCTTTCATGGCCGCCACCCGGGAATCGCCTGGATTCACGGCCATAAACCTTTCCGGGTAGAGATCGCCTACGGAGGGGTTCCTGGAAATATTATGTTTGTGGGCCGCCCCCTGCCGGAAATCCGGAGGGCCGGGGACATCATCGACCGGCTGGGCGTTTTTTCGGACCTCGCCCGCGAAAGGTCCTTCCTCGACCTTGAGAGGGAAAAGCGCGAGTGCCCGGAGCTGATGGAAACCAGCATTGCCGTGGCCGCTGAAATTCTCAACGGGTCAGCAGAGGATAAAGTTGGGACCATTTTGCATTTCTTCCCCCACACCGGTTTTACTCCCGACCACCTGCGGCAAGCGAAAAAAGAGAACCCGGAAATCACCACGGCTCTCGTTTCCATCAGCCGGGTGAAAAAAACGAGCTCCTTGGTAGAGACCGCCCGCGAGCTCGGCCTGACCTTTCTCGCCGGGAACTCCCATGCCCTGGAAATATTCGAAAACGGAATTCCCCTGGCCTATGCTTTGCAGACTCTTCTTCCCGGCGTGGAAATTTTCCTTTTCCGCGAACGGGTGACCTCGGTTCCCCTGGAGAAGGCGGGCTCGAAGAGGATGCGGGCTTACGGCCGGGAAATGGCGGCCAGCCACTTGTTGAAGAAGCCGTAAGGGCGCCCGGCTGGCAGCCCCGGCGGCCTCTTCCCTTTTTGGTTTTTGCTCCTTGTTTCTGGCCCCTTCCGCCTCAGTTTTTCCTGAAGGTGCTGAAGAACTTATCCAAGGTTTTTTCGTCAACCGGTTTCGTAATCAGGCTAACCACGAAAAAGAGGACCACCCCCAGAATCATCGCCCATACCCCGTTGTGGATGCCGCCGATGGGCATTTTGACCATCTTGAGCCAAAGCATGACCAGGAACGCCTCCGAGGCGATCATCGAAACAATGGCTCCCTCCTTCGTCGCCCTCCGCCAATAGAGCGCCCCGATGAGGACAATCAACACCTGCAGCATGATCGGCCCGGAAGCCTCGATGAGCAGGCCCACCAGCGTTGTCGGCCCCCAGAATACGAAGGCCAAGGCGCCGGCTACGACCAGGAGAAGGGCGAAACGGCTGAGCTTGGTGATCCGCGCCTGGGTGGCCGCTTCGGGGTTGAAAAAGCGGACATAAAGGTCCCGAACGATGATCGAAGTGAGGCTTAATATCTGGCCGGAGACCGTGGACATGATGGCGGCAAGGATGGCCAGAACGATGATTATCCCGAAGGCCGGGGGAAGCAGATCGTTGAGCATCATCGGGAAGACCAGGTCGGCGTTCTTTAAATCGGGGTATTGCAGCTTTCCCGCCAGGCCGATAAAGATCGGCGGCAGGTTCACGAACAGAGCGGCCAGGGGAAAAATAAATGCCAGCATTTTTACGGTTCTCATGCTCTTGGTGGCGTACATCCGCTGGGAAATCTGCGGCCAGGCAAAGCCCCCAAGCCCAACCACCATGCAGGTGGTTAAAACCATCGAGGGGGTCCAGATGCCGGCCGGGCCGGGGAAAGAAACCAATTTCGGGTCGAGGACTGCGGCTTTCTGAATGACACCGCCCAATCCGCCGCCCACCTTATCCGCGATGATGAACATCGCCCCCACCATGCCGATGAGCATGATGATGGCCTGGATCACATCGGTCCACACCACGGACCGGAATCCCCCCAGCATGACGTAAAAAAGGACCACGATGGTGATGTACAAGAGCCCGATGTTGAAGGAGATCACGTCCCTGGTCACTCCTTGCAGGGTCAGCCCGGCGCCTTTGACCTGTAATCCGATATAGGGAAGAAGCGATCCGATGCTGATGATCATGGCGATGGCGCAAACCAGGTTGCTTCCGTACCGCTCGGCAAAGAGATCGGTCATGTTGATATAGCCGTGCCTCTTTCCCAGGGCCCACATGCGGCTCCCCAGAAGATACATGCAGAGGGCGTTGAGCAAGATGTTCCCGGCGATGCCGAAGAACGAAATCCCCGTCCGGTAGTAGGCCCCCGGAAGGCCGATGTACGAATAGGCGCTGAAGAGGGTCGACCAGACGGCGCAAAGAACCACGAAAAGTCCGAGGGTACGCCCGCCCAAGAAGAAGTCTTCCATGCTCGGGCGGGATTTGCGGAACCCCCAAAAGCCGATGGCGAACATCACCACCGTGTAGAGGGCCACGCCGACGATCACGAGGGTTGGACTCATTTCTCCCCCCCCTTTTCCCGGCGAATTTCCGCCAGAAAGGCCTCTTCGTCCTCAACCCGGCCGTGAAGCTTCGTGCCGAAAGCCAGGAAGCCGATGAAGCCGACAAAAAGAACGTGAACGATCAGCAGGTAAAAAATGGGTGCGGGAAAGACCCCCCAGTAAATCGGCTCCGAAACCTTCTGGAAGGGAGCCGAAATCCCATAAACCAGCAAGAGGAAAACGATCACCAGCAAAACCTTCTTTCCTGCGGTCATCTTGGGCCTCCTTTAACAAACCGTCCTTTGGGGCAGCTTTTTGAGGAATGCTACTTTGCCGTGGAGCAAATGTCAAGCGGGAACCCAGGCCCCCTTATCAGAAAACGAGGATGATGGTTTCGTCGAACACCGAAGGGAAGGGATCACCCCTTAAAGGACCCTTGTCTGCTCTTGACTCATTTCCAAGAAATGGGCTCTCTTGACTTCCCCTTTTGTAAGATGATTTGAACCGATGCGCCGGTTTTACGGGATCTTACCCCAGCAGAATGCCTCACCAGGCAAGTTTCAAACATAGACGTGAGGGTTGTTACGCCAAGAAGCCTCGGTCCGGCTAGGTTGGCGCATCCTGGCTCACAACCGGCCGAATCCCTCAAGCCCCAGCCGCTTCTTTCTTCGATTCCAGCATGCCCGGGTGAAACGTGAGAGGAAGAATCTTATCTGCCTTTCGTTTGACAATTCCCCTTTTGGGGTCATTCCGATGGGGACTCCCGGTCCCAGGCGTGATCGTTCAGGGTGGGATTGACCTGGAGATCGGTGGCCAGAAGTTCTTCCTGAATCGCAATCTGTTCCCGGACGTTAAAAATGTAAGATTCCGGGTTGTGGCGATGGGCCGCCAGCTTCTGCAGGGCCGCTTCATCATATTTAAGAAAGCTCTGTCCCGCCCGGACCGCAGTGTATTTCCGGAAACCCAGGCGGACCAACACATCCACCCCCAACCGTACCGACGTCTCCAAAGATTCGCGGTAAATGTTCTTCACGCCGGAATCGATCAAGTCGTAGGCATCCATACGATTCCTGGCCCTTACCATCAGGGTCAGATGGGGAAATTCCTTTTGGGTCTTATCCACCAAATCGGCGTTGATTTCGGGCGAATCGATCGAGGCGATCAGGACTTTGGCCTGATCGGCCCCGGCCGATTTCAGGATATCGACGCGCGTCGCATCGCCGTAAAAAACCTTGAAGCCCATCCTTCTTAGCAGATCGACCCGGTCGGAATCATTGTCCAGGATGGTGGCATGAACCCCGTTGGCTCTCAAGAACCTGCCGATCGTGCTTCCAAAATGACCGAACCCCGCAATGATCACCGGGTGCTCGCCTTCGATCCGGTCTGCGCCCTTGGGCTCATCCGCCTCTTTCGTCCCAAACCGGGGAAGAATCAGTCGCTCATTGCCCAGCAGCAGCAAAGGGGTGATCGTCATGCTGATGGCGGTGACCCCCATCATGATGTCGGTCCATTGTGCGGACAGAATCCCGAGTTTATCCATAAAGGGGAAAAGGACAAAGGCGAATTCGCCGACCTGGGCTAGACCCACCGTGAAGACGGCATTTTGATCGAAGCTCAGGCGGGAGACCCTGCCCGTCAGGTTCAGAACCAAGGCCTTGGCAAACAGGACGCCCAGAACCAAGGCCGCCACGGTCCAGGGGTTTTCCAGGATTAATCGGAAGTTGATGGAGGCGCCGACGGCGATAAAGAACAAGCCCAGCAGCACGCCCTTGAAGGGTTCGATATCGCTTTCCAGCTCGTGGCGGAATTGGGAATTGGCCAGGATGACCCCGGCGAGGAAGGCTCCCAGAGCCGGACTGAGCCCCACCAAGATCATCAATTCGGCCGTGGCGATGACGATGAACAGGGCGGCCGCGGTAAACAGCTCGCGGAGGCGAATGCGGGCGACAAAGTTCAGAAAAGGGACGATGAGGAGCCTGCCGCCAAGCACCACTGCGGTCACGGCCCCGACTACGGTGAGGGTTTGGGCCCATCCCGGCAGTCCTTCCAATAGCGTTGCGTGTCCCTCGGCGGAGGGGGAAACGGGCGACAGGGCCAGGAGGGGGAGGAGCGCCAATATGGGAATCACCGAAATGTCCTGGAAGAGAAGCACCGCGAAGGAGCACTTTCCCGATTCCGTTCGGGTGAGGCCCTTTTCGCGGAGCGTCTGCATGACGATGGCGGTGGACGACATGGAAAGGGCCAGGCCGCAAGCCAAGGCCGCCGGCCACCGGAAACCGATGGCCATCAAAGCGATGCAACAGAAGAGGGTCGTGGCCGACATCTGCACGACTCCGGTCACCAGAATCAGATTGCGCATCCTCCAGAAACTGGACGGCTCGAGTTCAAGGCCGATCAGAAAGAGCATCATGACCACGCCGAATTCGGCAAAATGCATGATGTCTTTGCCTTCCTCGCCAACCAAGCCCAGGAAGAACGGGCCGATGATAATCCCGCCCAGCAGATAGCCGAGGACCGAGCCCATCCCCAGCTTTTTGGCCAGGGGAACGAAGACGATGGCGGCGGCCAGATACATCAAGGCGTCATGGAGAAAAGTGGTGTTCATTGAACGACCCATCCATTCTGGGCGACAAGCCAGTCGTTTAGGTATTCATACTGTCGAAGGGTGTCCAAGTTGCACTCCTCCCGGGTCAACCTTTCCAGAAGGGCGCGATAGAGTTGACCGTAGGCCTTCATTTGCCCGTCGGTCAGAAGATACGTGCCATGGACCACAAAAGGGGGCAGATAGATCATTTTGCAGAGGCGTGCGGTTTGCTCAAAGGGGGCGAGAAACTCCCTTAGGGGGTACCCGTTGTGACCTCCCCGGGCGTAAACATCCCTGGTTCCGCCCGCGGTGAGGGCGTTGAGAATTTTTTTGCCCCGGAGGCGATTTCCCTCCTTGCCGTGGGCCCATCCATATTCAAGCACCAAGTCGATCCATTGTTTAAGCAGGGGAGGCGCGCCGTACATGTAGATCGGATGCTGCCAGATAATGATGGGGTGATCCAGGAGGAGGGCTTTTTCCCGTTCCACGTCCACGTTGAAATCAGGATACTCCTCGTACAGATCATGGAGCCGAATGTGGGTCAGAGACCCAACCTCTTCCAGGAGGGCACGGTTGGCCCTGGATTTCTCGAATCGGGGATGGGCGAAGAGAATGAGTACACGATTCATAGCGGGGATCCTATCAGGTCAAACGGTTTCTCGGCATGAAGCCGCTGCAGGGGGAACGATCCATCTTCCCGGGCTGGATTTGAGGGTAAGGGGTTGACAAAACTGGCGGGTTCCTCGCCCAGCGTCAGGCTTGACTTTTTTAACCCATCATTCTTCTGGGGAGAATCCTTTCTCTTCGATGGAAGCGAATATTTTTTCCGGTTTCACGTACTTCAGCTTCTTGAGGCGGGATCGATACCCTTCCAGGTCAAAGGCTTTTTGTTTTTGGAGCGTCTTCAAAATGAAAGGGAAGAGTACCATGCCGATGAGATGCACAGCGTCGTGGTGAGAGGAGCCCTTCTTTCTCATGGCGTTGTAAAACTGATAAACCTCTATAGGGTCCTTATTCTCCAGTTGCGTCTCGGCGATGACGTGCAGGGTGACATGAAGAAAAGGGTTGACCTCGTTATCCGGATCATACTCGTGTTCGCTTAAAATATCCGCAATCTCGAATTGATTGTGAAACTCTTCATGCTCGAGCATGATTTCCGCCAGCTTTTTATCTTCTCCGGATAGCCCGCCTAAAACGCCCGTTTTGGCCACTTCCCAAATCAAACGGTTACGTTCCGCCGTGAGTCTTCTTAATTCCTGCCGAAGGTCTTTTTCCATAAGCCGGTAAGGATAAAAGGATATTCGCCCATCTTCCGAGGAACCAATAAAAGGTAACACGCTTGAGAGACCCTTGCAACAGAAAAGGGGATGGGGCCGGTCTTAAGGCCCCTCACTCCGGCTCTCTCCCTCCGAGCGGCAAGGGAAAATTTTCCGGGAAGGTGGGTTTCATCCTTGACAGTCTGTCGGCCCCGGATTCATAATCTCCCCAAGTTTCCAAAATCCAGGGGAAGCGGGAGAAATGGAATGCGAGTGGTGCTGATTGCTCCGGCGCCGGCATCCTATATATGGAGGAAAAAAAAGGCGGCTTTCACCCTGCCGCCCATGGCCCTGCCGATTTTGGCGGCGGTTACCCCGCCGGGGGCGGAAGTCCGGCTGATCGACGAGGCGGTGGAGGATGTGGACCTGAACCTGGACGCCGACTTGGTAGGGTTTTCCGTCATGACCGCCACCGCTCCCCGCGCTTACCAGCTGGCCGATCATTTCCGCTCACGGGGCATCCCCGTGGTCCTGGGCGGGGTGCATCCCTCCAGCCTGCCGGAAGAGGCCCTGCAGCACAGCGATGCGGTGGTGATCGGGGAGGGAGAGAGCCACTGGGCCAGCGTTGTGAAAGATGCGGCCGCAAGGAGTCTTAAGCGGATTTACCCAAACGCCCCCTTTCTTCCCCTCGAAGAGGTTCCCCCTCCGCGATGGGACCTCTTGCCCGCTGAGAGATATTTTGTCCCCCGGACGGTCCAGGTTACCCGCGGCTGTCCCATGTCCTGCTCCTTCTGCTCCGTGAGCTCTTTTTTCGGCCGCACCTATCGGCACCGCCCGGTTGCCCAAGTCATCGAAGAGATCGAGGCGCATAAGAAAAGGCTTCTCATTTTCGCCGACGATAACCTTACCGGAAATGCAGACTTGGCCAAGGAGCTCTTTGCCGCCCTGATCCCCCTGCAAAAGAAATGGGTTTCCCAGTGCTCCCTGTCCATCGCCGATGACCCGGAATTGTTGGACCTTGCTGCCCGCAGCGGATGCATCGGCCTGCTCATCGGGTTTGAGTCGATCTCCCCCGACGTCCTGAAATCCATCGGCAAAAGGGGCAATCTCCATCGTCAGTACCGGGAGTCGATCCGCAAGATTCATGCCCGGGGCATTCACATCCAGGGTTCTTTCATCTTCGGGTTCGACGAGGATACTCCAGAAAGCATCCCGGCCACGGTCCGATTCGTAAAAGAAAACCGGCTCACCGGGGTAAACTACTGCCGGTTGACCCCTTTTCCGGGAACCAAGCTCTACGCCGACCTGGACCGGGAAGGAAGGATTATCGACCGGGACTGGTCCAAATACGACCGGCAGAATGTGGTCTTCCGGCCACGCCACTTCACCCCGCGGGAATTACAGGACCAGGTCTTCTGGGCGTACCGGCAGACCTACAACCTGCGTTCCCTCTGGCAGCGCCGCCCCTTTTCGTTCCAACACTTCAGCCTTTACCTGATCCTGAATTTCGGGTACATGAAGGGTTTGAAAAAGGTGGAGAAAGAATCGATTGGGAAATAATAAAATTCAAGATTCCAGATTCGGCTTTGTTCGAAAAGTACGTGATTCATCGGCCGGGCGTTCAAAAAAAGAAAGCTTGAAATGGGGCCAGAAATCTCGTTTGGTCAACCCCTCTCTGAAATCCCCCCCAACCCCCCTTTGATAAAGGGGGGCAGGGGGGATTTGGGGGAGCGCCGGAGTCTTAAGGAAAATCCTGGTTGCCGGGCGCGACTCTACCCTTTTACGAATGATTCCCCGAAATTCATTGATCACGTACTTTTCGAACAAAGCCGAATCCTGAATCTTAAATTTTTTTCACGTAGGCCTGGCCAATCTTCAGGTACAGCTTTTCTTTTTTCGGCTTCAGGCTGATCCCCCTGCTGAAAAGTTCCGCCGCTTTCTGCGTATTCCCCTTTTCGAGAAAAGCCAGCCCGGCATCCACATAAAGGTCTTCATCATCCGGGGCCGCCTGGAAGGACCTGCTTATATATTCTTCCGCTTTCGCCGCTTGTCCGGCTTTCAGGAAGGCAAGGCCGGAACGCAGAAGCACGTTCTTCTTTTTGGGGGCATAAGAAACGGCCTTGCCTACGAGCTCTTCCACTTTCGAAGCCTCCCCGCGGTCGGCGTAGACCTCGGCCATATCCAGGTAGTTGTCCTCATCCTTGGGGTCAAGCTGGACAACTTTCGCAAAAAGCTCCTCCGCCTTTGCCGTCTGGCCCTTTTTCAGACAGGCCATGGCCATCCACAGGGGGATGTTCTCCTCCTTGGGTTTGACCGCCACTGCCCGGTCGTAAGTCTCCCAGGCTTTTTTCTCCTGCCCGGCCTCCAGGTAAGCCACCGCCGTATGGATGAAAGACCGGTACCGGTCCGGCTTCAGTTTGAAGGCCTTCTCGAACGACTCAGCCGCTTTATCCGCTCGGCCCGCTTTCAGGTATTCATATCCAATGTCCAGGTAGTTTTCTTCGTCGTTGGGGTCAAGCTGGTAAACTTTGGCGAACATCTCTTCGGCTTTGGCTGACTGGCCGGCCTGCAGATAGGCCAAACCGGCCTCCAGGTAGAGATTCTCCTCTTTAGGCTTAATCTGGATCGCCTGCTGGATCATCTCCTCCGCCTTCGCGCTTTCCCCTTTTTTCAAGTAAGCGGTCCCGATCCGGAGGGGAATCTTGTAGCTTTTAGGGCTGGCCTTGAGCGCCCTGGCAAAATAATCTTCGGCCGGCGCTCTTTGGCCTTTATCCCAATAGCTGAGCCCTGCCCGGAGGATGGAATCCCCATCGTCCGGCTTGAGGCCGACCATTTTTTGGAAGAGATCCTGGGCGACCTCTGCCGGGGGACGAAGAAAAAAGGAAGCATCCAGGCCCTGGGCTCCCGCAGCGCCTGCAAA
>JACAEW010000263.1 GCA_013388675.1 Syntrophaceae bacterium
AACCGGCCTTCCCTGGGGGACCGGTGTCCATACCCGGAAGGTCGGCGCGGCAGCCTGGGAGGATTCCGGCCGCTGGTCCATTTGATCGTATTTCTTTTTTTGCTCCTCGGTGAGCAGGGACCGGATCTTGATCCGGTTGCCGGCCCGGAGCTCTTTGGCCTTGGCCCGGGCTTCCTCCGCCCCCCCCGCCTTCCCCGCGGCCATAATCTCCGCCTGGGCGTCTTTCATGATCCGGGAAATTCCGGCCTGCTGTTCCGGGGTGAGTTTCAGGTCAGCGGTCAGCCTTTTAAGAATCTGTTCCGCACTTGCCGCCGAAGGGGCTGCCGCCGGTGCCGAGGCGGGGGCCGGCGTTTGCGGGGAAGAGGTTGCTTCCCGCCTGGCGAAATCCGGCCGGAAACGCAGGGCGGCGTTGGGGATCCGAAGTACGTCATCCCTGCGGGCCACCAGGATGGAAGCGTTGGCGGTCATCCCGGGCCTGAGCTTCAGATCGGGGTTTTTCACCTGAATGATCACGTTGTAGGTCACCACGTTCTGGACGGTGACCGGGGCGTTGCGAATGTCGGTGACTTTTCCCCGGAAGGTCATGTTGGGGAAGGCATCCACGGTAAAGGTCGTTTCCTGGCCCACGGCCACCCTCCCGATATCGGCCTCGCTCACGTTGGTTTCGACCTGCATCTCGGTGAGGTCCTGGGCGATGGTGAAAAGCGTGGGGGCCTGAAGGCTCGCAGCCACGGTCTGGCCCACGTCCACGTTGCGGGAAATGACGATTCCGTTGACCGGCGCGGTGATCCGGGTATGGTTCAGGTTTACCTGGGCCAGCTCGAGCTCGGCTTCCGCCTGTTTGATCTGGGCCCGGGCGGACTCCAGCTTGGCCTGGGCCGAATCCAGCTGAGCCTCGCTGGCTTTCTGCTGGGCCCGGGCCGCTTCCAACTGGGCCTGGGCGGAATCGAAAGCCGTCTGGGCCGAATCCCGGTCGCTGGCCGAGATCAGGTTGCGGGAAAAAAGTTCCAGGGCACGGTTCAAATTCCGCCGCGTGTCGTCCACCGCAACCCCGGCTTTGATTACATTGGCCTTGCTGGATTCGATGTTCGACCGGGCGGAGGCAATATCGGCCTGGGCGTTCAGGAAGGCGGCTTTGGCGTTTTCCACCTTGGCCTTGGCCTGGGAAACCTGGGCCTGGAAGATCGCCGGGTCGATCTGGGCGACGAGCTGGCCGGTTGTCACCCTGGAATTATAGTCGGCATAGAGCTTCTGAATGGTGCCCGATACCTGTGACCCAACCAGGACGGTGATCACCGGGTTGATCGTGCCATTGGCGGTGACGAAGGCAGAAATACTTCCCCGTTCCACCTTGGCGGTCCGGTATTGGACGGCGCTTTCGGGGTTTCGAAAAAAGTAGAAATAGCCGAAAGCCGCCCCGGCCAGGAGAAGGAGGATAATGAAAAAAAGGGTTTTTCGGCTCATGGTTTGGAACCTTCCTCGGGAACCAGGGTTTTCTTGAACCGCTCCCGGAAGACTGTGTAAAGGGTGGGAATGAGAACCAGGGTCAGAACAGTGGAAACGGTCAATCCGCCGATGACCGCGATGGCCATGGGAGAGTTGGACTCCGAACCCTCCCCCACTCCCACGGCCATGGGGGTAAGGGCCAAGATGGTAGTTAAGGTAGTCATGAGAATGGGACGCAGCCTCGTGCGCCCGGCGGTAACGACGGCCTCCTGAAGCGGAAGCCCCCGCTGCCGGAGCTGATTCGCATAATCCACCAGCAGGATCCCGTTGCTGACCACGATGCCGGCCATCATGATGATTCCCATGAAGGAGATCACCGAAAGGTTCGTTTCGCTGAGAAAGAGGGCCCAGATCACTCCGATTCCTCCCAGGGGTACGGAGAACATGATGATGAAGGGGTCCAACAGGGATTTAAACTGGGAGGCCAGCACCATATACACCAAAACCACAGCCAGAACCAGAGCGAAAAGGAGGGACTGGAAGGATTCCTGCTGGCTTTCCACGGCGCCGCTCAGGCTGACCCGAAAGTTCGGGGGAAAGGTCATCTGGTCGAGCCGTTCCTGAATGTCCCGGGCCACGCTTCCCATATCCCGCCCGAAGGTGGTGGCGGTGACGTGGATGATCCGCTGCTGGTATTTCCGTTCGATCTGGATCGGGCCTGAGCCGCGGGCGATGGAGGCTACATTGTCCAACGGGATGGGTTTCCCCTGGGGGTTGAAAATGAAGACCTGGCTGAGATCGGTGATCGAAGCCCGGTCCTTTTCCTGCGCCCGGACGGTGATGTCGTATTGGTTTCCGGTTTGGGGGTCGGAAAAAATGGAAGCCTCATACCCGTTGATGAAGGTCTGGACGGCGCGGGCAATCTGGGCGGTGCTCAACCCAAGGAAGGCCGCCCTCTCCCGGTCGATGGTGATGGTCTGCTGGGGGTAATCGGGCTCGCGGCTGATCTGAACGTCCTTCGCCCCGGTGATCGATTGGACCATGGCGGCGATCTCCGCGGCGAGCCTCTCGGAGGTCCGCAAATCGTAGCCCAGGATCTCGATGTCGATGGGCTCGTCGAAGCCGAAGGAAACCAGACGGCTGACCAGGCCGCCGGAGGAGAAAAATATTTTCACCCCCGGGAATTCCTGCCTAAGCCGGGGGCGGAGTTTTTCCATCAGCTCTTCGGAGGAATATTTTCTCTGTTCCGGGGGAACCAGGCGGGCGCGGATGAATCCCATGTGGGGGCCGGTGTTGCGGGACCAGATAGCGGCTACGGTCCCGCTGGGAATCCCGAAATTGACCTGGGTCACCCGGGTTTCCGCGTCGGCCACTTCGCGGACGATCTCCTCCATGTGGGCCGCGATGCGGGCCGATTCTTCCAAGCGGGTCCCCACGGGGAGACGGACGGTAAAACGAAATTCGCTTTCGTCGATGGCCGGGAAGAATTCGCTGCCGATGAAGAAATAGAGGGGGGTGCTCCCGACCGCTACGGCGACCACGAGCAAAACCACCGTCTTGCGGTGGGAAAGAGCCCATGCCAGGGCTTTTTGGTACCCCAGGTCGATCCGATCGAACCAATCCTTGAGACGGGCCTTCAGCAGATCGAGCCGGGAAGGATTCGGGGGGAGGAGGTCTTCGACCTCCGGGTGGAGATATTTGCGCGTGAGGACCGGGATGACAGTCATGGAGACTAGATAAGAAGCGATGAGGGAGAAAGCCACGGTCAAGGCCAGGGGGGTGAAAAAGAGCCGGGCAATGCCGGTGATGAAGGCCACCGGCAGGAAGACGATGATAGTGGTAATGGTGGAGGCCAGAACAGCCAAGCCCACTTCGCGGGCTCCCTGGATGGAAGCTTCGTCGGGAGACTCCCCTCCAGCCCGATGCCGGTAGATGCTCTCCATGACCACGATGGCATCGTCCACCAGGCGCCCCACGCCCAGGGCCAATCCTCCCAGGGTGAAAATGTTCAAGGTAAGATTATTGAAATATAGGAGGATGAACGCGCATACCACCGAAATGGGGATGGCCAGGAAGACGATGAGAGTGCTCCGCACGTTGCGGAGGAAGACCAGGACGACCAAGGTGGCCAGGCCCGCCCCGATGAGGGCTTCGCGCTGAAGGTTCTTGATGGAGTTTCGGATGTAGGTGGATTGGTCGAAGAGCTCCAGCAGTTCAACCCCCGGCGGGAGTATCTTGCGGATGCGGGGGAGTTCCTTGCGAAGGTCGTCCACAACCTGAAGGGTGTTGGTGCCGGCCGTTTTTTGCACCGCCATGCCCACGGCGGGCCGGCCGTTGACCCGGATCAGGTCGGTCTGATCCCGAAAGTCGTCCCTGACCCGGGCCACGTCCCGGATATAGACCGGCCGCCGGTTTAGGTTGGAGACCAGGATGTCCTCGATGGGCCGGACCAGGCTGAATTGGGTTTCGGTGAACAGCCGGTAATCGAGGGGGCCGGCCTTGATATTTCCGGAGGGAAGGATCAAATTGGCCTGCTGAACGGCCTGGATGACGGATTCCGGCGACAGGTTGAACGCCTGGAGGCGCTCCCGGTCGAAAAGGACCTGAATCTCCCGGGCCTTTCCCCCTGTAACCCGAGCGGAGGCCACGTTGGGCACGCGCTCGATCTCCGGCCCGATCGTATTGTAGGCCAGGTCATAGAGCTGCCCTTCATTCAGGCCCCCGCCCGCCAGCGCCAGGAAAATCACCGAAATCTGGGACACGTCGAACTTCCGGATGATCGGATACTGGGTCTCCTTGGGAAGACTTCCCCGGATCAGGTTGATGGCCTGCACCACATCGGATTGGGCGGTGTCCAGGTTGGTTCCCCAGTTGAAGTAGGCCGTGACCAGGGAGGCCCCCTGGCGGGAGATGGAGTTCACGTATTTGATCCCGTTGACCGTGGAGACGGCTTTTTCGATGGGATAGGTGATCGTCCGCTCTATGTCCTGCGGGTTGGCACCGGTATAGAAAGTGGCCACGGTGATGGAAGGAAAGGTAATATCCGGGAACATGTCCACGGGAAGCTTGCTGAAGGAGATGATCCCCAGGATGATGGAACCCAACACCGCCATCAAGACCGTGATGGGATTTTGCAGAGCCGTTCGCGCGAGGTTCATGGCTCGATTCCTGCCTTTAGGATGGTTTGGGGCGGTCCTTGACCACCGGCCGGACGGGGGAGCCGTCTTTCAGGGCATCCTGGCCGGTCACGACCACCTGGTCATGGAGGTTCAATCCCTGAAGGATTTCCACGAATTCGTCGAGCACCGCTCCCTTGCGGACCGGCCGCCGGACGGCTTTATTGTCCTTGACCACGAATACAAAGTGCTCATCGATTTGGGTCTGGAGGGCCATCACGGGGATTATAAGAGCCTGCGGGTTGGACCGCAGGGTGATTTCCGCCCTGCCGAACATCCCGGGTTTCAGGAGGCCTCCGGGATTGGGGATGGAAATCTGAATCTCCGCCGTGCGGGACTGGAGCTCCAGAGCGGGGGTGATGATCTCGATCCTTCCATCGAAAACCTTCTGCGGAAAGGCGGTGACCGTCACCTTTACCGGCTGCTCCCTGCGAAGAAGGACAAATTCTTTTTCGATGACGTTCACCATCATTTTTACCACGTTCACGTCCATCAAGGTCAGGATCGGGCTAACATCCCTGACCATGGCCCCCGGGTCCACGTGCCGCTTGGTCACCATCCCGTCCATGGGGGAATGAATGGTCAGATTCGCCAGCTGGGCCTGGGCCAGGTCGAGCTGGGCCTGGGCCTGGCGGAGCTGGGCTTCGGCCAGGGCGATTTCGTTTTCCCAGGTTCTCTGGCGAAGGTTGTTTTGGGCCAGGTCATAGGCGGCCTTGGCGACGTTATACCGGGTCTGGGCCTCGTCCAGTTGTTGCCGGGCGATGAAATTTTTCCCGTGAAGCTCCCGGGCCCGTTTCAGGTCGGACTCGGCGAGTTCCAGGTTGGCCCGGGCCTGCTGGACCTGGGATTGGACCGCTTCCTCGGAGATGGCCCGGACCTGTTTCAACCTTGCCTGGGCGGCCTCCACGTTGGCCAAAGATTGGCCGACCGCGGCCCGGGCCTCGCGGTCATCCAGCACCACCAGAATCTGCCCGGCCTTCACCGGGTCTCCCTCCCGCACCAAAATTTTTTCCACCCATCCCTGGACCTTCGAATTGATGGTGACTTGGGAGTAGGGGACGATGTCCCCGGTGCGGGTGATTTTTTCCTCCACCCGGCCCTGGGTGACGGGAGCGATCTCCACCTGGGGAACCAGGTTTCTCCGCGCGTTCTTGGCATCTTCCTTTTTGGCCGAGATGACCTGGGCCACCCGAAAGGCCCCCAGCCCCGCCAGCCCCAGAATGACCAGCACAATAATCGTCTTTTTCATTTTCTTTTTCCTGCAGGTACTTTCTGCGATCTTGAAACCGCTTCTTGTTTTGAAACGGCCCTCTCCGAAATCCCTCCCGGCCTCCCTTTCCAAAGGGAGGAGAGGTTATTTGGGGGAATTCGATGAATCATAGGGCCTTTCCCCCCCTTTGAAAAAGGGGGGATAAAGGGGGATTTGAATGTTTTTCAAAAGGCAAACTTGTTGCGAAATCGTTTTATCGGCATCCAGCATGCGCCATCCTATTTGTTAACTCCCATCGCTTTTTCAATCCGGGCCTCGGCTACCTTGTAATTATAGAGGGCCTGGATGTGATTTGCTTTGGCATTGGCCAGCAGGACCTCGGCATCGGTGATCTCCAACGGGGACCCCACTCCCACCTGGTAGCGACCGCTCGCCAAGTCGTAATTTTACTGCGCCTGCCCCACGGCGATCTCCGTGACCCGCACCTGCTCTGCCGCCTGTTTCTGGGCAAGGTAGGCCTGTTCCGCCTCCAAGCGGATGTTCAGCTTCAGGGTCTCCTCCTGGGACAGGAGGTTTCTCAGGTTGGCCCGCTGTTCGGAGACCTGGTTGGGGGAAGAGAACCCGCTGAACAGGGGAACGCTCAAAGTAACCCCGAAACTCCAATCCCAGACCATATCATTGGGGACAGTATTGGTCCGGTAGAGATTGCTGGCATTTCCCGAGAGGATGGGATAATAGCTCGATTGGGCCAGCCGGATGGCTGCCTCCTGGCTGCGCTGCTTGGCCTTTATCTGCTGGATTTCCGGTCGCTGGTCGAAAGCGGTCTTGACGATATCCTCCAGTTGGAATTCCCGGGGGGTAAAGCCCAGGATGTCCTCCACGGGGAAGCTGATGGGTTGGGCAAAACCAATGGCGTTGTTCAGAGTCACCTGGGCGACGGCGAAATTATTATTGGCCTGGATGAGAGCCAGTTGGGCATTGGCCACATTGACCTCGGCTTTGGTCACATCGATTTTCGGGCGGGTGCCGGCCTGGTAGAATCCTTTGGCCTGCTCCAGGTATTGTTTGGCTTGGCTGACCACCTCCTTGGCCACCTCGATCAGTCGCTGGGTCTGGAGGACCCCGAAGTAGGCCTGCTGGACGTTCAGGATCACGGTCTGTTTGGTGGTGATCAGGTCTTGTTCATTGGCTTTGGCGCTCTCCCGGTTGATTTTCACGTTATGGGAAGTCCGACCAAAATCATAAATGAGTTGATTCAGCGTTGGGCCCATGGAAAAGAGGTCGGTGAAAGTCCAGTTGTACCGGTCTCTAGACAATCCTATCGTGGTTCCCCCTACGGTCGCAAAATTACTCGTTGCCGTATTATAGTTGGCGTTGAAGTTTATCTGCGGATAGTAGGCTGCCAGGGCCTGCTCGACTCGGGCCCTCTGCGCCTCCAGCGAAGCCTGATTGGAGCGCAGGGCCGGGTTAAACCGGAGGGCCAAGGACATGCAATCCTGCAGAGACAGAGGCTTCCCCGGCTGGGGCAGATCGACCTCCTGCGAAGAAGCTGAACCGGAACAAAGCAGGAAAATCATAAGAGAGTTCAAGAGTACCCAGAACCATCGGCTTTTCCCCAATTTTCCCATGCGAGAATCCCCTTTCCCTCTTCGAGTAC
>JACAEW010000251.1 GCA_013388675.1 Syntrophaceae bacterium
GCATTACGCGGCCGCGGCCCCGGGCTTTTTCATGTTCGAGTTCATGGAGCTCGACCACCCCCTCATCCATATTTTTAAAGAAGGGATGCCCCGTCCCCAGAGGGGAAGGATTGAAATGCCGGATAAACCGGGGCTGGGGGTTGAGCTGGACTGGAAAGCGATAGAAAGATGGATAGAAAAATAGCGATTTTCTTGCAAGCTAATAAAGGCGGAGGTTTCTATGTTCCTGCATGACCGAGTGGCCCTGATTACCGGGGCGTCCCGCGGAATCGGCGCATCTACCGCCAAAATCATGGCCCAGCGCGGCGCGCGGGTGGCGGTGAGCGCGCGCACCGTTTCGGATTTGGAAATCGTGGCCGCCGAAATCCGCAAAAATGGGGGAGAGGCCCTGGTGGTGCCCTGTGACGTGGTCGATCCATCCCAAGTTGGGGGCATGATTGAAGCGGCCTTGAAGAAATGGGGCCGGCTGGATATTTTGGTGAACAACGCAGGGCTGGGAAACCCCGCCAAGCCGGTGGAGGAGGTCTCCCCGGAGGAGTGGGATGAATCCGTTCGACTGAATCTCAAGTCGGTTTTCCTCTGCACCCGCGCCGCGGCCCCGGTGATGAAACGGCAGAAATCCGGCCGCATCGTCAATGTCTCATCCTTTGCCGGACGGTTTTACAGCCGCCTCTCGGGACCCTCGTACAGCTCCGCCAAGGCCGGAATGCTGGGGTTCACGCGACACATGGCCGCGGAGCTCGGGCCTTTCGGGATTTGCGTCAACGCCGTGGCGCCCAGTCCGACCCTGTCCGAGCGGGTGAAGGTCAAATGGGAATCCCGCCCCGAAAAGGAGCGGGCGAAGATCCTGGCGGGAATTCCCCTGGGACGGGTGGCCCGGCCCGAAGAAATCGCCACGGTCATCGCCTTCCTGGCCTCCGACGATGCCAGCTACGTTAACGGAGTGTGCATCGACGTGAACGGCGGAAGCTGGATGGTCTGAGAAAAGGGAAGCAAAGGAGCCACCGCATGGCCTTCAATATAGAATTCAGAAAATCAGGAAAAACCTTAGAGTGGGAAGGCAGCTCCGGGAACCTTCTGGATTTTGCCGAAGAGAACGGAATTCACATGGAGAGCGGGTGCCGTATCGGTACTTGCGGCTCCTGCAAGGTTAAACTGATCTCGGGAACCGTAACCATGGAGACGGAAGAAGGGCTCGAAGATGCGGACAAGGCCAACGGGATGATCCTCCCCTGCGTTGCCGTTCCCGAATCGGACCTGGTGATTGAAGCCTGAGGGCTCGTTGCCGGTTACTGGTTGCTGGTTCCTTGTTATGATTTCTTGGGGGCACGATGTCCCGCGAACCCCGGGATTCCCCTACAGTCGTTGTTAAGGATTTCTCCTTCTCGCCAGCATCTTTGGATTAATGGGAAGCCAAGCGTCTATTTCCGCCCGGCCAGCCGTACTGGAAAATAGCCAAGGTCAGCACGCCTCCGATTACCAGATATAGAACCGCAAATCCCGTCAGAGTCCCGATGGAATAGGCCAGAAGCGGCCCCACCGCCGCTCCTCCATCGACGGCCGTGGCATAGACTCCCAGATAGATGTGAGGCCTTTCCATCTGCGTGGAAAGGGCGTTGGCCTGGGCGTTCAAAGTTACATTCAGGCCGGCGCTGCTCACGAACAGGAAAGCCAGAAATAAGACCAAGAGAGGCCCGCTAATACTTACCGCTCCCAGCAGGCTCACCAGAAGGACGCATACCAACACGACCAGTGAACGAAGCTGCCCCAGCCGGTCGGCCATCCACCCGATTCCCGGGGCAAATAGAATATCCGAAGTCCAGCGCAGGGCCAGAAGCAAACCGGCTATGGTTCCGATTCGGATGCCCAACCCGGATAGAAAATCGAAGTTCCCCAGCCGGCGGGCCAGAAACAGGGATGCCGTGGCGATCAGCACCCCTTCAAAAAGGGTATGGATGGACCCTGCCAGGAGAAGCCGGCGGCCCCGCTCTGTTTTCAGGGCTTCTCTCCATCCCTGCCACAAAGACTGCCGGGAGGAAGAGATTCGCTGGGCCTCCGCAGGCCAGCGGATGGAAAAGGCGACGGGAATAGCCAGCGCGGACACGGACATAACCCCCAGAACCCCCGCCCGGTAGCCCCACAGGTCCCGAAGATACCCTCCCATCACTACGCTGAATGCGCTGCCCAGGCGGATCATGCCCCAAAGCAGCCCCATCAGCTTTCCCTTGACGGTGGTCCCCCCGGCCCAGACCGCCTGATAGCCGCCCTGGCGTAAAGCCGACCAGGCGATTCCCCAACCCATCCGGGCCAGGAGAAAGACCGCGAATCCCCAACCCACCCCGTAGAGAGCCGTAGTGATGAGAGCCAAAACCGTGGAGGCGATGAAGGGCCTGCGGGGCCCGAACTTTTCGAAGACCGAACTGGCCCAGGTGTTAGAGATCAGCCGGACCAGCCGGTTGGCGCTCAGCAGGACCCCCACCAGGGGGAGGGCGATGCCCAGGTTTTCCGCCTCGACGGGCAGGTTGCCGTACAGGAAAGAATCGCCGAGAATGGACAGGCCGATGGTCAAACCGACGATGAATACCAGACGTTGGGGATTTGGGGGGGGAGATGAGGGATTCATTCAGGGTGGTTGCTGAAATTTTTTTTCAAAGATGGGCTGGTTTCACTATTCATAGGGGGGAAGGAAAGCCTTCTTTCTTCGCCGCCTCCGTTAGTTTCCCATTGAAAGACAAAAGGATTAAATCGGGAATTTCTTTTTTTAACGTCCGGGCCAAAGACAAATGCCAGAAGTCGGCGCCCCTCAGGAAATATTTACCCCGCAGAGAATCTATCTGTTCGCGGGCGGGGCACAGAGTCAGAAAACGCCACGGCCCTTCTGCAAATGCCTGGAGTGCAGATTCAGTTAGGACTTTTGTCAAGATTCTTTCCTTTTCCATTCGGTCAAGAACGGCAAGAATCTCGGCATAGGCCATCGTGGAGACCAAATGAAGTCCTTCCTTCTGGACCCACTTCAATGCCGCATCGCTGTGGGAGTCCCTCACCAGAGTCGATAGCACTGCCGACGCATCCCAATAAATGGAAGGACCAATTCCCGTATCCATCAGGTTCTGTCTTGACGGTCTTGTTGGAGAAATTTTTGAGCCCCTTCGCCCGCTACAGGGATAGGCGGCGGCAGGGGTTTGGAAGGCGTTCTCTTCTCTTCAATCAGGCCCCGCATCTCCAACTCGCTGATTCGTTCGGCCAGGGAAAGAGAGGATCGGCGAAGAGGAACGAGTTTTCCCACAGGCTTGCCTCTCTCGGTGATAACGATTTCCATTCCCCGGCGAACTTTCTTCAGCAGATGACTTAAATGAATCTTCGCTTCCCGGATTCCTACGGATGTGACCATTTCCTTCACCTGCCTAGAATAGCCAGTGTGGTCTCTTTGTTTGGTAATCATTGTAGTTCTTTTATTAATTTTTGTCAATAAAATTAAAATGAAAGAGGGCTTGGCTTTAAAGGAATCAGCTCGAAGCTTTCAGGGGTTTATCCTTTGTGTTTTATGAAAGTGCCCTTCTGGTATTCATCGAAGGCGATTCGCAACTCCTCCTGGGTGTTCATGACGATGGGCCCATACCAGGCTACGGGTTCTTCGATGGGTTTGCCGGATACCAGGAGGAAGCGGACCGGGGAATCTTCGGTGGTGACTAGGATTTGATCTCCGGAACGTTCGTATAGGGCCAGAGTCTCCTCGCCCAGGAGGCATTCTCTCTGAAAGTCGAAATAATTTCGTCCCATCATTTCATGCTTAAAGGAGTTTCGTTCCTGGTCAAAATATCCCTTTCCCTCGATGACATAGGCGAATGCGGTGTGCCCGGTTTTCACCGGGTGGGTAAAGGAGGTCTTCGCAGGTACGGTGACATCCAGGTACTCGGGGTCGGTGACGATGTCTTTTACCGGGCCCGAGACCCGGTTCACCTTGCCGCAGATAATTTTCACCTCCGTTCCCGAGTCCAGGGATACTTCCGGAATCTGGCTGTGCTTAACCTCCCGGTACCGGGGGTCCATCATTTTCTGGGAAGCGGGGAGATTGGCCCAAAGCTGGAACCCCCCCATAAGTCCGGAGGAAGTTCCCTTGGGCATCTCCTGGTGAATGATTCCCCTCCCCGCGGTCATCCACTGGACGTCCCCGGAGGAAATGATCCCCTTGTTCCCCATGCTGTCTCCATGCTCAACTTTTCCGTCGAGAACATAGGTGATGGTTTCGATCCCCCGGTGGGGATGCCAGGGGAATCCCGCCAGGTACTCTTTCGGGTTTTTCGAACGAAAGTCATCCAGGAGAAGAAAAGGGTCCAGCCGGGGCACCTCCTGAAAGCCAAAGGCCCGTTTCAGATGCACCCCCGCCCCTTCAATGGTCGGCCTGCTTTTCCAGATTTTTTCAATCTTCCTTATTTTGCCCATAGAGCCCTCCTCCTTTCTTTTTCCATCCACCCAGGTCTAATCTAAAGATACCGAAAAAAAATCGAATAGCAAATGACCTGCAGGGGGGCATCCCGCCCGGGGCGGGGCAGCCTCGGCGGGAAAAATCCGGGGTTCCGGAGCGCTGGCCCGGCTTCCCCAAGGCACCGGTCCCCGAACCCTTCGCCTAAAACTAAATCCCACCTTAAACAGGGACCACCCAACTCATTTCCAACGCGACCCGATGGAAGAACCGCTGCCTCAGGATGTCCTGCCCCGGGCGGGATGCCGCCCTGGGTCCGGCCAATTCTCTTACGGCAGGAGTAGACCGGGGAAGGTCAAAATCTTCCTCAAGCACCCACTCGATTGGGAGAAGACCCAAAAAAGAAGACTGAACATTCGCAAGATGGTCGTTGAAGGAGGGCTGAAACAAAAATGGCCCGCAAAGCGGGCCATCCTGGCTAAGAGCTTTCCCTCTTCCTGTACTCAGTTCCTTGAAGCGAGGTTCACCAGGTCAGCCAGGAGGCGCTCCAGGGTTTCCCGGGTCAGGGGGACGGGGGTTTGGGTGCGGCACCCGAGGCTCCGGTCGTAGGATAAGCGGTTAAAAGAAAGTCCTTCTCGGCGGTCGATGACCATCTCGAAAAAATGTACGGTCCCGTTTCCCCTTCGGGGGGGAAAACTCCGCAGAAGGGCTTTTCCCCGGTGTTTTTCCAATTCGATGATCTTCAGGGGCTCACCCAGGTAATTGATTTCTTTCTCGATCCAGAGGGGGTCGATGTTCAACGAAGAGCGGGCGGCGGGCCGAATCTCCAACTTTTCAAGCAAACATCCCAGCCGGTCCCAATCGGCGAGTTGGACCCGTACTTGGAGATTTCCATCCGAAGCCAGGATCTGTTTGTTGGATTCCGATGCCCCCTTTTGTACCTGGTGCAGAATATTTTCCGCGCTGCCGTCCATCTTCCTTTTCTTTCCTTTCCTTCCCGCCCTTCCCTTTTTGGCGGAAGGCCATAATTTCATAAACATTATCGGCCTTTTCAAAGGCATTCTTTAACCCTTGTCTTCATTCCTCACCTTTGCTTCAAGAGAAGTAATGAAGACGGATCAATCCAATCTTTTCTCCCGGTGTTCCTTGCCGTCGAAGGTGAGGCGGGTTTTGCGGCCTTCTTTTTGGGTTTCCACATGGACCGGGCGCTTCCACAGGCGATGGAGGTTGACCAGGGTGTCCCTGGAGAAGTCCCATTTGAGGTCCCTGCCCTCGTGCAGGTGGATGAGGAGGAGCTCTCCCCGGTTTTCGAAATTTCCGTCCGCAGCCCGGACGATGGGTTGGCCCAAATTGGTCAAACTATCCATGAAGGTCTTCTTGATCTTGGAAAACTCCCGGTTTTGGATCACCCAGGCCTTCCCGGTCTCGTCTTTGCCATACACAAATAGCTTTTGCCGTCGGCAGAAATCCTCGGTCAAGAAGGTATCGATAAAGGTCAGGTCATTGTGCAGGCGGCGCACTTCGAAGACCTTTTCCCTTCCCAACCCCAATTCCTTATCCCAGTTTTCCCGGGCTTTCAGGTCGTCGCATTCCTCATACTCCTTTCCGAAACGGCCCTTGTTCCAGCGTTCCTCGATGTCCCGGAATAGTTCGACCCCCAATTTGTAAGGATTGAGATGGAGCTTGGACCCCCCGAGGGTCCCGGCGTGGTGGTCGGCGTAGTCGATTACCTCGGAATCCTTCAGAATTTTTTCGGTCAGGATCCGGGAATGCCAGTAGGTGGCCCATCCCTCATTCATGATTTTGGTCTGGGCCTGGGGGACGAAGTAATAGGCCTCTTCTCGGACGATGGATAGAATGTCCCGCTGCCAGTTTTTCAGCGGAGCATTCTCGATCAAAAAGAGAAGGATATCGGGCTCGGGAGATTCGGGAAATTTCTTTTTTTCCTTGCGCTTGGCTTTTAGCTCCTCGGCCCGGGACCGGAGAAAATCGGGGGGATTCACATAGCGTTCCATGTATCCCTTGCTTTTCAGCCGGCGAGGACCGACCCTTTCTTCCTCTTCGTCATCCGCGAAAAGGTCCCCGCCCGGTTCCTTTCCCGGAGTCGCTGAACTTGAACACCCCCCCGGCCCGGGGGAGCAACCGCCGGGGGCACAGGGGGAGTTTGACCCGCAATGGAATGGATCGGGGGCATGGTTCGAACCCAGGGATTTCAGGAAGGCCCGATCGGCTTTTTCTTCTGCTTCCCGTCTCTTGATGAAGGACGCATGGGGATCAACCAGGTTTTCGAGGGACAGGCAGCAGTCGATGAACGCCTCCACCGCCTGGCTGCCGTACCGGTCCACATATCTCTGGACCCGGGTGGCGTGGTTGGCCATCTCATCGATCATCTTGCGGTTAGTTGGGGCGAAATAGAGGTTGTTCTTGAAAAAATCGCAATGGGCATAGACATGGGCCATCACCAGCTTCTGGTCGATGAGATTGTTGCATTTCAGGAGGTAGGCGTAACAGGGGTCGTTGTTGATCACCATTTCATAGATCTTGGAGAGGCCGTAAGCATAGCTCTTGGAAACCTCCTCGAACTGCATTCCGAAGGACCAGTGGGGATAGCGGGAGGGGAAACCCTGGTAGGCGGCGATTTCGTTGATCTCCTGGTAATCCAGGACCTCGAAGATGACCGGGAAGAAATCCAGGCCATACGAGCGGGCGTGGTCTTCGATCTCGTACTTAAATCTTTTGAGCTCCGATGGGAATTTGTGAGCCGGGGTTTGTTTGAGCAAGGCCTTTCCCTCTTCCCGAACGATCTCCAGGGGTCCCGGGAATCAGGACACGATTTTTCTGATTCCGTCCTGCAGGCGCTCCACGTTGAAATTGATCAATAAGCCGGCTCTCGCCTGCAGGGCCTTCAGGCAGGCCATCATCTGGGCCTCATGAATTCCGTGAAGGACCTGGACGGACTTCAACTCGATCAGGACCTCGTTTTCCACCAGGAAATCGACCCGGTGCCATCCGATGTCTTTTCCCTTATAGGTCAGCCGGATTTCCTTCTGCCGGACAAAAGGGAGCTTTCGCAGGGCGAACTCATGGGCCATGGCCTCTTCATACAAGATTTCCAGCAGTCCGGGCCCCAATTGGGAATGGACTTCCATGGCGCTGGAAATGATTTTCTCCACGAGCTCCTTGGAGAAGGGATCTCCCGAAGTTTTGACCGATTCCTTCTGGATTTTCTGGGTTTCCATTTTTCTACCGTCCTGTTCCTAAGAAAGATTGCAGGGCATCGAAGATGCTCTCCCGGCCCCGAATTTGGGCCACCACCATCTTTTCGTCTCCGTCGATCCGCCCCTGGATCGATTTCATGAAAGAGCCGCCCCCGTAAAGGGTCTCCACCTGCCCGTAGCAAAAAAGGTTGGAGAGCGGAAGGATTTCGGAGAGGAGATTGAGCGCCCGTTCATCGTCGTCGCTGAAGTTGTCCCCATCCGAAAAATGAAAGGGGTAGAGGTTATAATCCTCCGGGGGGAAAGAATGCCGGATCATCTTCAGGCAAAGCTCATAGGCCGAAGATATCTTCGTCCCCCCGCTCTCCCGGGTATGGAAGAAGGTCTCGGAGTCCACTTCCCGGGCTTCGGCATCGTGAATGATGAATCGGCGTTCCACCCCCCGGTACTGGGAAGTAAGCCAGGTATCGATCCAAAAGGAGGTCAGCCGGACCCATTCCTTCTGCTCATCTCCCATGGAGCCGGAGACATCCATCATATAGATGACCACCGCATTGGACTCCCGCTCCGGCAGGGCCTTCCAGGACCGAAAGAGCTTGTCCTCCTTGAACGGCCAGACTCTCGGGTCCTCGGGGTCGTAGGTTCCCGAAATCACCTGCCGGCGGAGGGCCTGGCGAAAGGTTCGCTTGAAATGGCGAAGAGCTTCGGGGCCGGTCCGGGCGATAGAATGATATTTGTCCTTCTGGGTGACGATGTTCTTTTTGCCCCGCGGCTCGATCCGCGGCAGGGCCAATTCTTCCCCCAGGATGACCGCCAGCTCCTCCAGGGTCAGCTCCACCTCCAGGAGGTGCTCCGCCGGGTCCGAGCCGGCCTCTCTCTTTCCCTGGCCGTCGGGGTCAAGGGCCAGAGGGTCTCCCGGGTTCCCGTCCCCTTGACCCACCCCTTTCTGTGCCTGGCCGAACCGGAAACGGGGAATTTCCAGTTGGGGCAGGGGGATGGAAACCAGGTCTTTCCCCTTGCGCCCGATCATTTCCCCGTGGGAAAGGTATTTGCGGATTCCCGACCGAATGGCCCCGTGAACGATCTTCTTAAACCGGGCCCGGTCGCGCTCTATGCGTTTGGATTGGTACAAAGCCCCGCCCTGCTCATTGGATTTTTCGCCCAGCAAAAAAGGAAGACAAATGCCTCTCGCGGAGGCCGCGGAGTTCGCAGAGAAGATAGAAATACATCTTTATTTATTTTGGTCCTTCATGTCCCCCCGGGCGAAGATGGAGGCCACGAAATGGAGGACATCCGTGGCGCAGACCTCGCAATAGCCGTAGTTCTTGATCAGCCGGCTCTTCACCACGTCGATCTTCTCCTGGGTCTCTTTGTCCACCACGTTGGAGACCAGGCTGGTGAGCTTGATGGTGTCTTTCTGGTCCTCGAAGAGCTTCAGCTCCAGCGCCCGGTGCAGGCGCTCGTTGGAACGATAATCGAAAGAGCGGCCTTCCACCGCCAGGGCGCCGATGTAGTTCATGATCTCCCGGCGGAAATCGTCCTTTCGGCTCTCGGGGATCTCGATCTTCTCCTCGAGGGAACGCATCAGCTGTTCGTTGGGCTCTTCGCTTTCGCCGGTGTACTTGTTTTTCACTTTCTCTTTTTGCGTATAGGCCTTGACGTTGTCGATGTAGTTCGCGCAGAGCCGCTTGATGGCCTCCTCGTCGGCGCAGATGGCCCGCTGGACTTCGTTCTTGGCCGTATCGGCGTATTCGTCCTTGACCACGGTCATGAGCTCCTTAAATCGCTTCTTCTGCTCCTCCGAGGTGATCAGGCTATGATGGTCCAGGCCGGCCTCCAGCTCGTTCAGGATCAGGAAGGGATTTACGCACCCTTCGGCTTCCTCCGAAACCAGGGCGTTGGAAATTTTGTCCTGGATGTACCGGGGGGAGATTCCCTCCATCCCTTCGCGCTCGGCTTCCTCTTTCAGTTCCTTGATGTTTTCTTCGGTGAACCCGGGAAGGGTTTTCCCGTTGTACAACTTCAGCTTCTGCAGGAGGGTCAGGTTGGCCTTTTTCGCATCCTTGAGACGGGTCAGGACCGCCCACATGGCGGCCATTTCGATGGTATGGGGAGCGATATGCTTCCCCTGGACCCGGTTCGGCCCGTAGTCCTTTTCATAGATTTTGATTTCGTCCGAAAGCCGGGTGATGTACGGAATGTCCACCTTCACCGTTCGGTCCCGAAGGGCTTCCATGAACTCATTATTCTGCAGTTTCCGGTACTCCGGCTCGTTGGTATGGCCGATGATGACCTCGTCGATGTGGGTCTGGGGAAACTTCTTGGGCTTGATCACATGCTCCTGGGAAGCGCAGAGGAGGTCGTAAAGAAAGGCTACGTCCAGCTTCAGGACCTCGACAAATTCGATGAGGCCGCGGTTGGCCACGTTGAACTCGCCGTCGAAATTGAAGGCCCGCGGGTCGGAATCGGAGCCGTAAACCGCGATCTTCCGGTAGTTGATGTCCCCGGTGAGCTCGGTGGAATCCTGGTTCTTTTCATCCTTGGGCTGAAAAGTTCCCACCCCGATGCGGTCCTGTTCGGAAAGAATGAGGCGGTAAACCCGGACATGTTCCAGGACCTTTTTCAAATCGCCGGCATATTTCTGCATGAGGGTCCGATAATGAAACCGGCAGGAAGGGCAAAGGTCCCCTTCGACCACCAGTTTGGGGCGGCCGTTGGTTTTGGCGTTGAGGGCCGCGATCATGGGATTGCGAACCGCCGGGGGAAGGAGGTGCAGGGGCTCTTCGTTCATGGGGCAGGGCTCGCCCGCTTCCTCTTGACCCGGGTCCTTCAACCTCCAGGCGAAGGTGTAGAGGGCTCCCTCGGGTTTCCGGGAGTACGCCTCCAAACCTTTTTTGAGCAGGCGCACGATGGTGCTTTTGGCCGAACCCACGGGGCCATGGAGCAGAAGAATCCTCCGCTCGGTCCCGTAGTGCCTCGAGGCCGACTTGAAAACGTTCACCAAGTACATCAAGGGCCGCTCCAGGCCGTAAACGGCGTCGAGGCCCCCGTTGAGCGGGTCGGAGAAGAACCGGTAGCGGAGGAGTTTCTCTTTGTTCTCCATGTATCCCTCGGTCCCGTAAGACATGATGAGATCGTAAATCCGCTGAAAGGCATCGCGAAGGATTTCCGGGTGTTCTTCCAGGATATGGAGATAATCTTGAAAAGTCCCTTCCCAATGAAGGGCCCGGTAGGAACTGTCCTGGGTATATTGATCGATGAGGGACTGGACTTCTAGCTGGGGAAACATGGATTCACCTCCGATTGTGAGGCCCCGAAGGACTGACCGGGCAAGGGGGCATTCCCTAAAGGAGGCGAATTCGTGATGGAGCCTCCGCCGGGCTCGAATGGCGAGACCCGGCGGATGGAACAAATGGAAATGGAATATTTCAGGTAATGCCGAACGCTACCCGGAACAGCTTGCCAGGGCCGTTCGGAGTTAAGCGGAGCAAATGGCATGCCATGACTAAAGATTAGATAACTGAGAGGTTTTATTTATGAAAGAAGAATGGGATGGGTTCGGGGTAGGAAAATTCTCCTTCCTCCCTCCCGAAGAGTCAAATTATTGTCGCTCAATTTCATGGCACCGGGCAGCGGCCCGACCAACCCGCAGGAAAAAACCAGAAGCGATTCCAAACCCGCCCCTTCCGGACTGTTGGAATGGATCCTTGGATGAAGCGAAAGGTTTGAAATACGAGTCCACTTGGAGTAAAATTCTTTATCGTCCCTCCCGGAACAGGTTGCCGCACCTTTTCGAGTAAAAGATCGAGCCCCAGTCCGCATGGGGGACAACACTCCTGGGGTTAATCGGGGAAGAATGATTCCTTTTTTTGTAACACTTTAGCCTTTTGAAAAAAGGGGCCATATCTCTCAACATCTATCTTTTGAGCAAGGCATCTGCAAAAATCCCCCCCGTTCCCCCCTTTGA
>JACAEW010000006.1 GCA_013388675.1 Syntrophaceae bacterium
CTCAGGATGTCCGGCCCCGGGCGGGATGCCGCCCTGGGCCCGGCTAACTCTCTTCCGGCAGGGGTAGACCCGGGAAGCTCAAAATCTTCCTCAAGCACCCACTCGATTGGGAGAAGACCTTAATTTCATTCTATTACAATCGTCGAAAGAAAAAAAGAAGCCCCCCTAGGGTCCTCTCCATGATCTTCTTCCATCGGTCTATCTTCTCGCCTTTTTGCTTGTCCCCGACGCCCCCTCGTGAGATGATTCAATAAGGAATCCCCGAAAGGGCGATTCCAACATCGACGGAGGCTTTATGAGGATGTTGAAATGCGGATTCTGGATGGCCGTTTGGCTGCTGGGCATTCATTCCGTTCACGCCCAATCGATGGAGCAAAAATTCAGCCCTGAGGAGATCAAAAAAATGGCCGAGACGACGGCAGTGATTGAAACCAAGTTCGGAAACCTGGAGATCAAATTTTTTCCCGAGGTAGCCGCCAATCATGTGAAGAACTTTATCGACCTGGCCAAGAAAGGCTTCTACGACGGCACCATCTTCCACCGGGTGATCCCCGGATTCATGATCCAGGGGGGAGACCCCAACACCAAAAACCCCGACCGGTCCAAGCACGGGATGGGAGGGCCCGGCTACACGGTGAAGGCGGAATTCAACGATAAGCCCCATAAAAGAGGCACCCTGTCCATGGCCCGGGCCGCGGACCCCAACAGCGCCGGGTCCCAGTTTTTCATCTGCGTGGCGCCGGCTTCCTTCCTGGACAAGCAGTACACCGTCTTCGGGGAAGTTGTTTCCGGAATGGAGGTGGCCGATAAAATCGTCAGCGCTCCCCGGGACAAGCGGGACAACCCCGACGAGCGGATGGAGATGAGGGTGAGAATCGAAGAAAAATAGGGGAAAAAGGGAAAAAGGCGAAGGAAACCTTTTTTCTTATCCTTTATCCCTTCTCCCTTTCCCCTTTTCGCCTTTTGCCCTCTCATTTCCTCCCCTTGGCCATTTCCATGTCTTTCAGTTCCTTCCGCAGGATCTTGCCCACGCCGCTCTTGGGCAGGGAGCCGATGAACTCCAGGATCCTGGGGACCTTGTACTTGGCCAGCTTTTCGCTGCAGTATTTGATCACCTCTTCTTCGGTCAGGGTCTCTCCGGGCTTCAGGACCACAAAGGCCTTGATGGTCTCGCCCCGGTAAGGGTCCGGAATTCCCACGGCGCAGGCTTCGAGAATCTTGGGATGCTCGAAGAGGACTTCGTCGATCTCCCGCGGGTAGATGTTGTACCCGCCGGCGATCACCATGTCCTTTTTCCGGTCCACGATGTAGAAATACCCTTCCTCATCCATTTTGCCGATGTCCCCGGTATAGAGCCAGCCGTCTTTGAGCGCGTTGGCCGTTTCCTCCGGCATTTTGTAATATCCGCTGGTGACCTGGGGCCCCTTGACCAGGACCTCCCCCGCTTCGCCCACCGGCATCTCTTTGTTCCCATCCGCCAAATCCACGATTTTGATATCCGTGTCCGCAACCGGAAGGCCGATGGAGCCGACCTTGGTCTTTCCCCCGTAAGGGTTGGTCGTCACCACCGGGCTGGTCTCGGAAAGACCGTACCCCTCGCAGATCTGGGAACCGGTCTTGGCCTCGAAGTCCCGGATGACCTCCACGGGCAAGGGGGCGGCCCCGGAAAAACATCCTTTGATAGAAGTCAGGTCGAACTTGGAAGCCTCGGGATGGTTGAGCACGCCCACGTACATGGTGGGAACGGCCGGGAAGAAGTTGATCCGGTGCTTGTGGATGGCCTCTAGGATGGCCTGCGGTTCCGGACGGGGAATGAGCACGTCCGCCCATCCCATCCAGATGCAGATGTTCATGCAGCAGGTCAGGCCGAAGGAATGAAAGATGGGGAGAGCCCCCAGATGGGTGATTTCCCCTTTGTTGAACCCGGGGAACCAGGCTACGATCTGCTGGACATTCTTGGATAGGTTGGCGTGGGAAAGCATAACCCCCTTGCTGACCCCCGTCGTTCCGCCGGTATACTGCAGGCAGGCCAGAGCGTCAAAATCGATGGGAATTTTCGGGTCCGTGGCGGGGTATTTCTTCAGAAGGTCCAGCCATTCATGGACCTGGGGCGTGGGGGGAATCTTACGGTGCTTATCCTTGGCCACGATGGGCAGGAGTTGTTTCTTCGGAAATTTAAGATGGTCCCGGATGTGGCCGACCACCAGGTTCTTGATCCTGGTTTTCGGACGAAGGGCGATCATCCGGGGGCAGATGAGATCGATCGCTACCAAAAAGGTGGACTCGGAATTGTTGAACTGGTATTCCAGCTCCACGTCCGTGTACAGGGGATTGTTCATGACCACCACGGCCCCGGCCCTCCAGGCGCCGTAGGTGGCCGCCACCAACTGGGGCATGTTGGGCATGAGCATGGCCACCTTGTCGCCGGGTTTCACGCCCATGTCGATCAGAGCATGGGCGAAGCGGTTGGCCATGTCATTGAGCTGCCGGTAAGAAATCTTAGAGTCGATAAAGATGAGGGCGGTCTGGTTGGGGAATTCCCGGGCGGTGCGGGCAAGGGCCTCGGGCATGGGCGTCCTTTCATACTCCAGATGCCGTGGGATTCCTTTGGCATAGGACTGATACCAGGGTTTTTCCATCGGGGTCCTCCTTCAGGGTCATAAATTGGATGGGCCTAGTCTAAACTCTCCTTGCGAATTTTTGAATTCTCCCGGAGATACGAAATCCTTATAGAACAAAGAATCGGGTTATTTCAAGGGAAAAATGCCCGCCTAAACCTCAGAAAAAGCGCCGAGATTTTTTTCGGGTGGAATGCAGAATTTTATTGATCCTGGGGCGGATATTTATTAAAATTCTGGGAGTCCTGCGGCAGGGATCGGGAAAAGGGGCATAAGTTCTCTCGGCGCTGGAATGCGGGGTCCCTTTGAATCCGGGGGCTGATTCCGGGCATCCTCTTGCTCCTCACGAGATTGCCCGAATGAAAACAGGGAAAGGACCATGAAGATAAACACGCTCTACTACTTGAAAAACCTGATCACCGACATTCACGTGGCCTCCGTCACTCCCACCTCCCGGTTCGGAGTGGAAAAGGTTCTGGAAAAGATCGATTTTCAGAAAACGAAGGTGATCCTCGAATACGGCCCGGGCACGGGCAATTTCACCGAGCCCCTCTTGAAAAACATGGGAGCGAATTCGAAGCTGATCGCCATAGAGAAGAATGCGGATTTCTGCCGGGTTTTGCAGAAAAGCATCCGGGACCCTCGGATGGCTCTTTTCGAAGACACCGCGGAAAATGTCCTGGACATTCTCAAATCCTGCAACGGGACCGGCGATTTGAAGGCCGACTGCGTCCTCTCCGGGATTCCCTTCTCTCTTCTCTCCAAGAAGAGAAAAATGGCCATCCTCCGGAATACCCATGCCGCCCTGAAAAAGGGGGGGAAATTCCTGGCCTACCAGGCTTTTTTCCAATTTCCCGACATCCTGAAAATCCCCCTGGAAGAACTCTTCGGGGATGTTCAAGCCCAGTATTATATGTTTTCCCTTCCCCCGCTTCTCATCCTGGAAGCGACCAAAAAGGATTAATCGAGACCAAAGAAATCCTCTCGGCCGGGTCTCGGTCCTGCCTTCGGGAAAAAGCCGGGCAGAGGTTTTTTCCCGCGGCAAAGGGTTGGGATACATTCCAGGTTTCAAACAGGAGAAAAATGGCCGATCCCTTCATCATCGCGATCAGCGAAAGGGAACTCCGGGAGGAAAAGGGCAAGGCCCGCGCCCTGCGCAAGACCCGCTGGTGGCAGCAGCGGCTGGCCCGGGGATTATGCCATTATTGCGGTCGAAAGGTGCCCCCCGACCGACTTACCATGGACCACATCGTTCCGCTCATCCGGGGGGGCAAAACGACCCGCGGGAACGTCGTTCCTTCCTGCAAGGAGTGCAACAACCAGAAGAGGTACCTTCTTCCCTGGGAGTGGGAGGAGTATTTGCAGAATAGGGTGAAGAAGAGTTCGGAGTAGGGGCACGCTGCCGCGTTCCCCTACTCCGAACTGGGAACGCCGAACTTACAACGCCGGCTGAAGGACTTGAAGCTGGGTCTTCACCACCATTCCCTTCACGTCCTCGCGGTATTTCAGCATATGCGGGGCGGTCAGGTGGGCTTCCAAGGATTTCACGTCCTCCCATTTTTCCAACATCATCACCACATTTTCCCGCAACGGCAACTGGGCTTTGATTCCCGTCGGGGTATCGATGGCCGGTCCGTATTCGAGGCAGCCTTTCTCCGCCCGAACCTCCGGGACTAGGCGTCGAACTCTCTTCAAAAAATCATCCCGCTTCCCTTCGGCCAGTTCGATGGTAGCGACCACATAGATCATTCTCCGAGTCTCCTTTCCTTCTCCTTGATCGATTTTGGCGGAAGCGGGAATCCGGGCCGGGTTGAAAGCCCGGGATGCCCGCTTACGCGGCCCTCCTGCGCTCTGGCTGCCGGGCCGGGGCAGCTTTTCAGGAAGTCTTTATCCCCCGGGTGCGGGTAATGAATTCCTGGATTTCCTGGAAATATTGCTTCAAGCCGGCGAACATGATGGTGTTGTGGTCGGCATTCGGGAGGACGACCAGTTTTTTCTTCGAGGAATTCAGCATATGGTAGAGGTCCTTGGCTTCCTGCAAGGGAACCAGACGGTCCATCTCTCCATGGAGGATGAGGGCCGGGATGGCAATCTGCCGGATCATGGCTTTCCGCTCCTGCTCGATGGGTTCCAGCCTGAGACCCCGGGAAGGGAGGTTTAGATGTTTGATCAGGCGAGTGACGCTGGCAAAGCCGCTTTCGATCACCAGCCCCCGGAACTCATCCGGGTAATGATAAGCCAGGTCTACGGCCGACAGGCTCCCCATGGACCTCCCCATCACCCAAAGGTCCCTGCCGAAATTTCTTCGCGAAAGCTCTTCCCGGACGGCCTTGAATAAAAGGTGGGCATCATTGATTAAATGGGTGAAGTTGGGGGACCCCCCGCTAACCCCGTATCCCCGGTAGTCGGCCACCGCTAGGTTGATCTCCCCCTGATGGTAGAAGGGGGCGATTTCATCATAGTCGCTGGCTATCTCTCCATTCCCATGGAAAAAGAGAATCCAGGGCCAGTTCCGGTGAACGGCATAAAATCTGCACCCCACGGAAACCCCTTCTTCCACCGGCACCAGCAGGTCAAAGGCCCCCTCCGGGCAGGCCTTGGATTCTCTTCGGGGATAGAAGAGATAAGATATAAGCGGGGAATGGTCAATTTGCGAATAATCGGCCATACGCACTCCGCTCCCGCGGAAACCGGGCGTCCCTCTGAAAAATGAAAAAGTTCCCCCGCGGAACGAACCGGCCGGACCGGCCGACGGTTGCCCACCCGGATTTACTCGCGGGTACGTAACCAGCCTTAAATGTCCGGCGCCAGGGAAGAAGGACTCAGTCTCCCACCGCCACCTTCACCACGAATTTCTTCACCGGTTGCGGAGTGGAGACGGCCATGCCGGGCATGTGTCCGTCCTGGGGAAAAAGGACCACGAAAGTGCCGGGCCGGACCAGGAAGAAATCCCCCTTGCCCTCCCCTTCCAGGGACAGGAAGTCTTTGGCCTCATCGTAATTGCCCGGTTGCAGCTCCCGCAAGCTGGCGTAGCCAAAACGCTCGACTCCCTGGTGAACATATTGAACATCGATATACTTGCGGTGGGCCTCCCAGCGCCCCTTCTCCATGGGCTTGGTGTCGTACTGCTGGACCATGACATAGACTTTGCGCCCATCGATTTCGTGGGTGCCGGGATGGATTTTAGACAAATCGGTCTTCTCCAGATAATCGAAGGCGGTGCCCAATCGTTTATGAACCGCCCGGTACACGGAAGCATTGGCTAATTGATCGACGATCATGCTCACCTCCCATCCCTCCGTCCTCCCTCCTGAAGGTCCGCAAAGACGGAGAAAGCCCTGGAAAAACCCCGGGGGGTCCCCTCGGGAATCAGGACTTGAGCTTTTGCAGATACCGGGAGCGAAGGTTCGGGTCTTTCAGGTCCACGATCCCCCAGATGTATTTTCCCTTCCAGAGAATATCCAACTCTCCATGGTAGGGGTCTTTCACCCGGTGAATGCCTTTGGAGGCCTTTCCCCCTTCTCCACCGGTCTGCTGGAAATATCTTTCCATCATTCTCCGGCAGTCTTCCTCGTCCTTTCCCTCGATGACAAAGACCTTGAACTTCTGGCCGGCGACTTCATAATCGGCGGTATAACCGGAATGGAAATAGGAATAGCCGAGGAAATTCTTGGCGATGAACTTTTCCGAATTTTTCTTTTTCCCCTCCTCCGGGAAGGATGCTAGGATCGCGGGGAGGGAAGTTTTCCCGCCCAGGATTTCCTCCATCTTCCTGGCAAAAGGCAACAAAACCCTCTCGTCATCCTCCCCCGTGTTAAACCCATTGATTTTCACGTAGTACGGGCCGACCAAAAAATTCATCACGTTGGGTTCGTAATAGCCTTGAGCCCCCAGTTCCAGAAACCTGGCGCCGGCCAGCCGCTCCTGGCTGTAAATCCCGAAGGCCTGGGTCGGGTCTTTATGACGGTACACCTCCACGGTCACCCCGGCTTTTTTCTCCCCCTTGTATTCGGCCATTTGAAGGTCCTGGAACTCGTAGGTCAGGTAGAGGTCTGCCGCCCCGTTGATGTATTCGTACAGGGTTTGGGGGGAGAAAAACTGGGATTTTCCGTCCAGCCTCCAACCGCTCATTTCCGGAAAACTGACGGTTTTTCCCTCCGCCCCGATTCCGCCCGTCAAAATAGCGCCAACCATAAGCCCTAACAGGAGGGAGATCGGCCGGATCGACCTTTTTCCATTGGACCTTACCATCTTGGCACCTTCTCTCTGCCCTCGAAAGCCTCAGCCCCATTCTCCTCGCGGCAACTTTCAGCCGGGGAAAAAAGGGGCCTTCTTTCCGGTCAAAAAAAGAAAGGGTCTTCTCCCAACCGAGTGGGTAAAAAGGGAGAAAACGACTCCATCGCCCACGCCCAGGGGGGCATCCTGCCCGGGGCGGGACAGCCTCGGCGGGAAAAATCCGGGGGTCCGGAGCGCCGGCCCGGCTTCCGCAAGGCACCCGGTCCCCGACCCCTTCGCCTAAAACTGAATCCCAGCTTAAACAGGGACAACCCCATTCATTTCCGACGCGACCCGATGGAAGAACCGCTGCCTCAGGATGTCCGGCCCCGGGCGGGATGCCGCCCTGGGCCCGGCCAA
>JACAEW010000174.1 GCA_013388675.1 Syntrophaceae bacterium
GAATGGGGTTGTCGCTGTTTAAGCTGGGATTGCGTTTTGGGCGAAGGGTTCGGGGACGGGTGCCTTGCGGAAGCCGGGCCAGCGCTCCGGAACCCCGGATTTTTCCCGCCGAGGCTGTCCCGCCCCGGGCGGGATGCCCCGCTGGGCCTGGGCGATGGATTCGTTTTCTCTTTTTTTACCCACTTGATTGGTAGAAGACCCAAAACTTAGAAGGGGGGTGATCAAGAAAAGAATCGGCCTGGAAGCATGGAATCCTATCTCATTTTAACCCTCGATCTTTTTCCTTGAATATGAAAAGGAGGAAATTATGGCAATCCATTCGCAACCGCGATTCCCTGGCCTTGCGGGATTCCTGATCTTCGTTTTCCTTCTCTTGGCTCTCCCGTCCTTTTCCTTCGCTCAACCCGAACCGCTGAAAGCCATCCTGAACGTCCCCTGGGGTGCCGAATCCGCCGTAGGAATCCAGCACAAAGATTTCGTCGATCTGACCAAGGAAAAAACCAAAGGCCGCCTGCAAATTAATGCCTATTACGGCTCTTCCCTATACGGCCTGGATCAGCAGCCGGCCATGCTTCAGAAAAATGTAATCCAATTCGGGGCCCAAAGCGGCTGGTACTGGCAGAAATTGGACCCGGCTTGTACCCTTACCTGGTGTCCCTTTTTCTTCCCCAACAAAGAGAAAATGGCCCAATGGTACCGGAGCGCCGCAGTCCAAAAATTTCTGGAAGATTACATGGGTAAGAAATATGGCCTGATGAATCTGCCGGACATTGGCTGGGTTGGGTCCAATCCTCTTCTCTGGAGCACGGATTGGGTCCTGGACAGCCTTGACAAAATGAAAGGAAAACGAATTGCCACGTGGGGAGACACGGATGATGCTTTCTTTGGGGCCTTCGGGGGAATGGGCCTGAGCACCAATTTTAACGTTCATTACACTCAACTCCAGACCAAGATGGTGGATGGGGCGGGAGGAACGGCCATTCCCAACCTGAAGACCTGCGGCCTCGGTGAATTTACCCGGTTCCGCCACTAGCCGTTCTTGTACCACAACGCCTTATCGACCGTGGTCAATCCCATTTTCTGGAAAAAGCTGCCGCCGGATATTCAGAAGATCATTTTGAACGACGTTTGTCCGGAGGTAGAAAAGCGGGCCAATGGGCGCATTCAAGAACTCGAGGCCAGCATGATTCAGTTTGCCGAACAAAAGATCGGACAGAAGGAAATCCTGGTTCCTCCGGAGGTTTTCTTCCCCATGCTGGATTGGGTGGTGAAAAACATCTGGGAAAAGAGAATTAAGGATTATCCCGCAGGACTGCCTTTATGGGAAGAGGGAGCCAAAGTGGTCGGCTATGGCTTTAAGGATGGAAAATTCTCCGGGGTTAAGGACGCCTGGGAAGGATTTTACATCCAGACTTACGGCGGAAAGTTGAAAAAGTGACCTTCCCCCTACCTTCCCGGGGAAAAAGTCTGGCTTCCCCGAAATCGTGCCAAGGGGTTGAGAGAAGATGACCTCCTTTCAACCCCGGAAATCACCCCAGAAAATTTGGCAGGAGGTTTATTGCCGATGATGGGCAAATCTATCCGGGGGTTCCTCGATGGGGCTGCGAAGGCCGCTGACTGGCTAAGCCTTTTCCTTTTATCCCTGATTACCGTTCAACTGATCATCGTGGTAATCCTTCGCTATGTTTTTCTGATGAATATTCGCTGGTTCGAGCAAAGCTCCACCCTCTTATTTTTTTATCTGGTCTTCCTTCCCGCGGGGTTGCTTTCACGAACCGGACAGCACCTCAAAATGGAAGTTCTCTCGGAATCCCTCCAAAAACATCATCGCCATCGAGCGCTCCGGATCCTGCAAATTGGAACCAAAGGGGTGGAAGCGCTTTTTTGCGCCATTGTGCTCTATCTTGCCTGGAAGTACACCCTCTTCCTGATTGAGGTCGATGCCACCTACTATTACGAATTTTTCGGCCGTCGCGTCCCCCAATGGACGACTTCGGCTGCGTTTATTCTCGGATTTTTTTTCCTTCTCCTTCACACCCTGGAAGCCATGCTCCTTTCGGCCACGCAAAAGAAAAGCTAGAGGAGATCGGGGATGGCCATTGTCCTTTTAATTCTGGGCATTCTATCTTTGCTGTTTGGAGTTTCCCTGTATGCCGGACTAGGCTATACGGCCGGATTGGCCGCATGGGCCGCTCAGATCCCCTTAGACGCGATTATCGCCTCCGCCGCGGGGGCCCTACACAAGGAGATCTGGTTGGCCATCCCGTTGTTCATTCTGACCGGATTCCTGATGATTCAGGGGACCTCCATGGATCGGCTCGTCGATGCGGTAAACGCCTTTGTCGGCTGGATGCCGGGTGGATTAGCGTTGGTGATGGTCGTAACCTGCGCTTTCTTCGGCGCTTGTTCCGGTTCTATTGTGAGCGCCGTCGCCGCAGTGGGCTCCATCATGATCCCCATGATGGAAGAGCAGGGATATGACCGGGCCTGGAGCGCCTCTTTGGTGGCGGTCGCCGGCATTTTAGCCATGCTCATCCCCCCCAGCAATCCTTTTATCATCTATTGCGGGGTCACGGAAACACCGGTAGGGCCCATGTTTTTAGCCGGAATTCTTCCCGGATTATTGCTCGCCGCCATTTTATACCTGGTCGTCCTACTCACGCCCGAAGGAAGAATCCGAAGCCGGAAGTATTACACCTGGCGTGAGCGATGGCGGGCTCTTTATGCCGTCTCACCCATTTTCGGCATGCCGCTGGTCATCCTGGGCGGAATTTACGGCGGGCTGGCCACACCGGTGGAAGCGGCGGCCCTGGCCTGTGCCTATTCTGCCCTCATCGGGTTTTTGGTGTACCGGAAGCTTACGGTGCAAGGGACCCTCGATGCCCTGAGGTCCTCGATCCGCATCACGAGCATGATTTTTGTTTTGGTGGCGATGGCTTATGCTCTGAATGCCGTTATCACTATGTTGGGGGTTCCCACGGACCTCGTGTCTTTCGGCGTGGGACTGGGGAAATGGAGTTTTTTGCTCATGGTTTTGAGCTTTATGCTGTTTACCGGAATTTTTTTGGAAGAGATCAGCACCATGGCCGTAATCGTCCCTATCCTTTGGCCCACGGTGGTTAAACTGGGCATCGACCCTTTGCATTTTGGCGTTATCGTTTGCACGGCTGCGGCGATTGGCTATACGACTCCACCCGTTGCGCTGAATCTATACACGGCCGCCTCAGTGGCCGACGTGGATGCGATGAAGGTATTCCGCAGGATCATTCCGTTTTTGATCGGAATCATCGTCATGAACATCATCGTCATCTTTATTCCTCAGATATCGACTCTCATTCCCTATAAGGTTTACGGCCGATAACCATCGCTAGGGGTTTTCCGCGTCGGAATGCACTCCGGTTTAAGGGTTGGGATAAACGGAATACGAAAAGCGCCAAAAGCGATAGACAAAATTCTTGGGGGGTTCCCATGTCATCCATTCACCAAGAAGATGTGTTTCTGATATTGAGGATATTGGATGAATCCACGTTCGATGAACTTCTCTTGGAAAACGGAGATTTCAAACTCCATGTTCAAAGGCATGCCAGGGGCAAGGTGGTCCATCCTTCCTTTTCCTCCCGTTCCGGGGAAGGAAGTCCCCCTCCAATAGAGAGGGAACAACCCTCCCAACCTGAGAAGACGACCCTACCCGCCATGCTGACCCCCGTGGATCAGGAGCCTCCGCCGGGGCTCCTCACGATTCGCGCTCCCATGCTGGGCACGTTTTACCGAACGCCCAAACCGGGCGCTCCGCCTTTTGTCGAAGTCGGGACTTTCGTTAGGGAAGACGACCCGGTTTGTATTATCGAGGTGATGAAACTCTTCAACACGGTTCGAGCAGGGGTTTGCGGAAGAATTTCCCGCATCTGCGCGGAACAAGGGCAGATGGTGGAATTCAACCAGCCCCTCTTTTGGGTGGAAAAGACCGGCGGGAATGAGCCTTCCGGGGGATCAAAAGAATGAGAGCGATTTCCCGGGTGCTGGTGGCCAACCGGGGCGAGATTGCGGTCCGCATCATCCAAGCCTGCCGGAAGCTGGGGATTCAGTCGATTCTTGCGGCCTCCGAAGCGGATCGGGAGAACCTTGCCGCCCGACTCGCCGACCGAGTCGTCTTAATCGGGCCCCCGGCACCCAAGGAGAGCTACCTGCGGATCGGAACGATCGTCATGGCGGCCGTCGGAACCGGGGCGGAGGCCGTTCATCCCGGTTATGGGTTCCTCGCCGAACAGCCGGAATTGGCCGAAGCCTGCACCCGATACGGCCTGGGCTTTATCGGTCCGCGGGCCGATCAGATCCGTAAAATGGGGGATAAGGTCTTCGCCCGGCAAATGGCCCGAAACCTCGGTATTCCCGTCATCGCGGGGTCCGAAGCAGTCGGTAACTTGGAGGAGGCCGTCTCGCAGGCCCAAAAACTGGGCTATCCCCTCCTCCTCAAAGCTGCGGCGGGCGGCGGGGGGAAGGGAATGAAGATCGTCCGGCGGCTGGAGGACCTCAAGATTCTCTTTACCGAGGCCGGGGCCGAGGCACTGGCCGCCTTTGGGGATTCCCGTCTGTATCTGGAACAGTTCATTCCCAGGGCCCGGCATGTGGAAATCCAAGTCTTGGGGGATCGATTTGGACGGATCATTCATCTGGGGGACCGGGATTGCTCCCTTCAACGAAGGTATCAAAAGATGGTGGAAGAAACTCCTTCGCCGGCCCTATCCCCGGGCTTGCGGGCCGAAATTTGTCGGGCCGCCCTGGTTTTCGCCCGGGAGATCCAATATGAAAATGCAGGAACCGTGGAATTCCTCCTGGACCCGGAGCAAAATCGTTTTTTCTTTTTGGAAATGAACACCCGGATTCAGGTCGAACACCCGGTGACGGAAATGGTGACGGGAATGGACCTTGTCATGGAACAGATTCGGATTGCCGCCGGGGAGCCTCTACGATTCACCCAGGAGGAGGTCCAAAACCGGGGCCATTCCGTCGAGTGCCGGATCAACGCCGAGTCGCCCCACCGGGACTTCCAGCCTTGTCCCGGACGAATCGAAAAATGGGAGCCCCCGACCGGAAAGTTCATCCGGCTGGACAGCCATTGTTATCCGGGCTATTTCGTTCCCCCCTACTATGATTCCCTCCTCGGGAAGCTCGTGGTATGGGGAGAAGACCGCCGACAGGCGGTCGCCCGCATGATGAAGGCCCTGGCGGAATTCCGGGTTTCCGGCGTGGATACCACCATTCCTTTTCATCGTTTTATCCTGGAGAATCCCGACTTTGCAGCCGGGAGAATTCATACCCATTGGATCGAAGACACCCTGCTTCCGGAGTTCCAAAACCATGAAAGAAATCAAGTTCGTTGACACCACGCTGCGGGACGGCCACCAGAGCCTCTGGGCCACCCGGATGTCCACCGCCCACATGCTCCCCATCGCCCCGATCCTCGACGACGCGGGGTTCTACGCCGTTGACCTCATGGGAACCGTGCAGTTCGATGCCTGCGTGCGCTATTTGCGGGAAAACCCGTGGGAACGTATTCGCCTGCTGCGGGAGGCGATGCCCAAAACCCCCCTCTCGGGTTTAATCCGCAGCAAATCCCTGACCAGCTTCAACCTAGTCCCCGATTCGGTCATCGAGCTCTGGATCAAACGGTGTGCGGCAAACGGCCTCCGCCGCCTCATGATTTTCGATGCCCTGCATGACTGGGATAACCTAGAGATATCCGTTCGAACGGCCAAAGCCGAAGGAATTGAAGTCGTCGTACCCCTGGTTTACTCCTTAAGCCCGGTCCACACGGATGAGTTCTATGCCCGCAAGACAAAGGAGATGCTGAAACGACTCAAGCCCGACCGGGTCATGATCAAAGATTCCATCGGCCTCCTCACCGTCGACCGGACCCGTACCCTTGTTCCGACGGTGAAAAGGCTGATCGGCAAAATACCTTTTGAGATGCATTCTCATTGCACCACCGGTTTGGCCCCTCTTTGCTGCCTCGAATCGGTTTCTCTGGGCATCGACACCCTCCATACCTGTTTCTCCCCTCTGGCTAACGGACCTTCCCACCCGTCGGTCGAGAGCATGATCCGGAACCTGCGGCGCATGGGATATGAGCCCAGAGCCGATGAGAAAGCAGCCGAGGCGATTTCCAGCCATTTTCTCTATGTGGCCAAGCGCGAAGAAAAGCCCATCGGAGCTCCCGTGGAGTACGATATTTTCCAATATTCCCACCAAGTGCCCGGCGGGATGATCAGCAATCTGCGCTTCATGCTCGGCCAAAGAAAGATGGAACACCGTTTGGAGGAAGTCCTGGAGGAGATCAGCGTTATCCGGAAGGAATGGGGGTATCCAGTGATGATTACCCCCTTCTCCCAGCTCGTCGGGACTCAGGCCGTACTAAATGTTCTCATGGGGGAGAGGTATAAAACCGCCACCGATGAGGCCATCCGTTATGTCCTGGGACATTATGGGAAAACCCCGGCGCCGGTCGACGGGGAAGTATTGGATAAAATCACCCGTCTCCCCGAGGCAAAAAGCTTTTTGAAGTGGAAACAGCCGCAACCCACCATCACCGAGCTTCGCAAGGGAATGGGACGGTCGAATCTTTCCGACGATGAACTTTTGCTGCGCATCCTCTTTCCGGAAGAACATGTGGAGGCAACGCTTGCCGCGGGACCGATCGAAAGGGATTATCCGAGCGGGCACAAACCGGCTATGGCCTTAATTCAGGAGTTAACGAAGAGAAGGGATTTTTCTTCGATTCATGTTCAGCGGAAAAGCTTTGCCCTCAGCCTGAGGAAAACCTCGGATGCCGTTTCTCAATAGATCCCCATTGCCGCCAACCTACCCGGTCAGTCCCCCGGGGTGAAGATCGCCTTCCTGCCCTCTCAGCCCCAAAAACCAGCTAATTCGCTCGATGATAGCACCCCTTCGCGAACCATTCGGGGAGAGTCTTCGGAAATATCCAGGACTGTACTCCCCAGGCCGCCGGGTGTTTTCCCGCCGTCGAGGATTGCGTCCAACCCTTTTCCCAGGGAATGAAAAACTTCCCGAGCGGTCGACATGCTGGGCTGGCCGGAGAGGTTGGCGCTGGTTCCGGTGACCGGCTTTCCCACGGCCTGAACCAGGGCCTGGGTTACCGGATGGGGGGAATGACGGATGCCGATTTTTTCGGTGCCGGCGGTCAAAAGGGGGGAAACGTCGGGGGAAGCCCGAAATACCAGGGTGAGGGGGCCTGGCCAGAAATTCTCCATCAACCGTTCCGCCAGAGGATTTACTTCCAGAACCAGCCCGCTAAGCCAGCTTCGATCGGCCACCAGAAGGAGAATCGGTTTCCCCTCCTCCCGGCCCTTTATCTGAAAAATCTTTTTCACCGCCGCTTCATTCCATGCATCCGCCGCCAGGCCGTAGAAAGTTTCGGTGGGAAAAGCAATGACTCCGCCCTGCAGGATGATTCGAGCGGCTTCTTGGATTCCCTTCGGATCGGATTTTAGGATGGGGCAAGCCATATGAAAGACCGTGAAAAGTGAGGGGGGAAGTAGTGAGTTGAAACTTGCAACCCGAAACCTGTAACCCGCTGGTTATTCAAACCCCAGAACTCTTGATCCCTTGATTCCGGCTTTCTTCTTCTCTTCCTCGATCACCTGCTGGCGCAAGAGTCTTCTCAGGATCTTGTTGGAGCTGGCTTGCGGCAGGTGGGCGCGGAATTCGACCTGGGTGGGAACCTTATACTTGGCCAGGTTCTTTCGGCAGAATTCAAGGATTTCTTCTTCCGTTGCCGCCTGGCCCGGCTTGAGCACGATAAAAGCCCGGACCGTTTCCCCCCGGTACCGGTCCGGGATTCCCACCGCTACCGCCTGGGAAACCTTGGGGTGCTCGGCCAGCACCTGGTCGATATCCTTGGGGTAAATGTTGAATCCCCCGGCTATGATCATGTCTTTCTTGATGTCCAGAATGAAAAAATACCCGTCTTCGTCCATTCGGGCGATGTCGCCGGTATAGAGCCAGCCGTTGCGAAGGGCCCGGGCGGTCTCCTCCGGACTCTTCCAATATCCCTTCATAACCTGGGGTCCTTGGATGCAGAGTTCTCCCACCTCTCCCGGCGGAAGAACTTTCTCTCCCGTTTCCAGGTCCACGATCATGGCCAGGGTATCCGGATAGGGAAGGCCGATGCTTCCCGGTTTGCGCTTCCCAAAGACCGGGTTGCAGTGGGTGGCCGGAGATGCCTCGGCGAGGCCATATCCCTCGGTAACCCGTGCCCCGGTCAGCTTCTCAAAGTCCTCCAAGGTATCCACGGCCAGCGGGGCCGCCCCGCTGTAGCATACCCGCAAACTGGAAAGGTTGTATTTTTCCGCGCTCTTTTCCTGGGAGAGGGCCACGAACATGGTGGGCACGCCGGGGAAGAAGGTGGGACGATAGCGCTTGATCGACTGCAGGGTGCCCATAACCTCAAAGCGGGGGATGATGACCATGGTGGCGGCCAGATGGATCGGAACGTTCATAGCCACAGCCATTCCGTAAACATGGAAGAAGGGTAGCACCGAGAGGACCACTTCTTTCCCCTTCCGCGCCCGGACCACCCAGCTTCGAATCTGGAGGGTATTGGCTACCAGGTTTTCATGGGTCAGGACAACCCCCTTGATTCCCTCGCTGATCGCCCCCGTGTATTGCAGGACCGCTTCATCTTCCGGTTCGGGAGGAATGAAGCGAACCCTCTTTTTAGAGTATTTTTCCAATAAAGGCTCCAGGAAACGGAGCCCTTTCTTTTTTCCCGAGGGCGCTGCAACCTTAAGTTTTGCGCGAGGCCTTTTTGCCCCCCCCCACTCCCGCAGGCAGGCCACCAGGATGTTTTCCAGCGAACTCTGACCGGCAATCTCCGCAATCCGCGGCAAGAGCGGTTCGGCGACGATGAGGGTTCGAATCGCGGCATGATTCAGAAAATGCAGAATTTCCCTCTCCACCGAAAGAGGATTCAAACTGACGACAATTCCGCCAACTTTCAGGATGGCATAATAACCTATGACAAACGGAGGGCTGTTGGGAAGGAGCAGGCCTACATGCTCTCCCTTTCGGACCCCCAGGGCATTCAGAGCGGCGGCGAGGGAATCGACCTTCTCCTGCAACTCCCGGTAGGTGAACTTTCTCCCGGCGAAAATCATGGCCGTATTCTGGGGAAAGGATTCGGCCGACTCCTGAAGGAAATGGGGCAGGGGGACCCGGGGATAGTCCAGAGAAGTGGGGACCCCATCCTCGTAGTTTTTCAGCCAGGGAGTTTCGATCATTTTTTTAATTTTTTGTCGGCTTCTTCCACTTTGGCGGCCAGCGTTTTCTTGTAACGATGGAGGGCTTCTTTCAGTTCCGGCCGTTTCCCCGAAAGAATCTGGACGGCCAGGATCCCCGCATTCCGGGCGCCGGCTTTGCCGATGGCCACGGTGGCCACCGGAACTCCGCCGGGCATCTGGACGGTGGAAAGCAGGGAATCCAGCCCCATGAGCCCCGACTCCATGGGCACGCCGATGACCGGAAGAATCGTGTAAGCCGCGATCACCCCGGCCAGGTGGGCCGAGGCGCCCGCGCCGGCAATGATTACTTCAATCCCCCGTCCCTCCGCCTTTCGGGCAAATTCCGCCGTGCGATCGGGGGACCGGTGAGCAGAACTCACCGAAATTTCGTAGGGAACCTGAAATTCAGTCAGAACTTTTCCCGCTTCCTCCATGACCGGGAAGTCGGAATCGCTTCCCATCAGGATGGCCACCAAGGGCTTCGAATCCTTCATTTTCAACAACCCCTTTCTATTCGCTTCAGGGCCTTTTGCCCGATGTCCCTCCGGTAATAGGCCCCTTCCCAGGAAATCCTTTCCACCGCTTGGTAGGCTTTGCGGATCGCCTCCCCGATTCCGTTCCCCAAGGCGGTCACTCCCAGGACTCTTCCGCCGTTGGTTACCACCTTGCCTCCATGGAAAGCCGTCCCCGCATGAAAAACAAATGTATCCCGGACTTTGGCCGCCTCCTCGAGACCCGATATGACCTTCCCTTTTTGGTAAGAACCGGGGTAGCCGCCGGAAGCCATGACTACGCACACGGAGGAACGGTCCTCCAACTCCATTTTATGGGCGGAAAGGGCCCCATCGATCGTGGCTTCCAGGATCGGCACTAGGTCGCTCTTCATCCGCATCAGGAGCGGCTGGGCCTCGGGGTCCCCGAAGCGGGCGTTGAACTCTAGGACTTGGCATTTCTCCTCCCGGATCATCAGCCCAGCATAGAGGACCCCCTGGTACTTCTTTCCTTCCTTCGCCATTGCCCTTACCGTAGGGATCATGATCTTCTCAATGGCGTCCCGATTCACCTTCTCGGTCACCACCGGGGCGGGGGAATAAGCCCCCATCCCTCCGGTGTTGGGTCCCTGGTCGTCGTCGTATATGGCCTTGTGGTCCTGCGAGGTGGGAAGGGGAAGGACGGAATCCCCATCAGTGAAGGCCAGAAAAGAAGCTTCCTCTCCCTCCAGGAACTCCTCCACCAACACCCTGGCCCCCGCGGGGCCAAAGGCCTTTTGAACCATGATAAGGTCCAATGCGGAGAGCGCCTCCTCCAAGGTCCGGCAGATAATCACTCCTTTGCCTGCCGCCAGGCCGTCGGCTTTGATGACCAGGGGAGGTCTTTTGGCTTTCACATACTTGATTGCCGACTCGGGGTCCGCAAAAGTAACCGAATCCCCCGTGGGAATCCCATGCTTTTTCATCAGGTCCTTGGCGAAGGCCTTACTTCCCTCGATTTCCGAGGCTTTTTGGGTGGGGCCGAAAATCCTCATCCCTTTTCCCCGGAAGGCTTCAACGATTCCCAAAGTGAGGGGCGCTTCCGGGCCCACCACCGTGAGATCGATCTTCTCCTTTTCCGCCCGCGCAGTAAGTCCCTTTACGTCTTCAGCGGAAATGGGCAGGCATTCGGCCCATTGGGCAATCCCGGCGTTTCCCGGAGCGCAGTATATTTTCTTAACTCTGGGACTCTGGGCTATCTTCCAGACCAGGGCATGTTCCCTGCCCCCGCCGCCGATGACCAGGACTTTCATTTTCAACTCCCCGGATTTTCCCGCCAAGACGCAAAGGACGCCAAGAAATGAAAGGCCCCGTAAAAGCTCTTTCAGAGGTCCTTCACTTCGCGCCTTTGCGCCCTGGCGTGAGACCCTATTTGCCTTTCAGGTACTCCGAAATGGCCGTATCGTATTTCGCCGTGAGGGCATAGACCTTTTTCGCCAGGCGGAAGTTGGTCTCCTTGCTCACCGATCCGCCGCTCTTCTTCATCTCCTCCAAGATCGGCTGGTAGTCCGCCGGGTCCACGATCACCGTCACGTAAGGATAATTCTTGGCCGAGGCCCGCAGCATGGAGGGGCCGCCGATATCGATGTTCTCGATGGCCTCCTCCAGGGTGCAATTCGGCCTGGCGATGGTGGCCTCGAAGGGATAAAGGTTTACCACCACCATGTCGATGGGAACGATCCCGTGCTCCTTCATCTTCCGGGCATGTTCCGGATTGTCGCGGATTCCCAGGAGACCGCCGTGGATCTTCGGATGGAGCGTCTTTACCCGGCCGTCCAGCATCTCCGGAAACCCCGTGTATTCGGAGACGTCCATGATTTTCAACCCATTTTCCCTCAAGGTCTTGGCCGTTCCTCCCGTGGACAGGATTTCGACCCCGAAGGACTGCAACTCTTTGGCAAAGGGGACGACCCCGCTCTTATCGGACAGGCTGATGATGGCCCTTCGAATCCTTCCCATGAATTCTTTCCTTTCTTCGTTGAGATCAAATTTCCTATTCGCTTTCCTTTCAAACCTGATCCTTCCGTAAAAAGCGAATTCCCTCTTCCCCGGTGGGAGGGGATGAATTCATCAAACCCGGGGGAAAGGGCAAAAATCGCCTTTGTCTTTCCTGTGGGCCGGGTTTTTCCGGCTTTCCCCCCGTTTAAGGCGCTGAAGACCCCTCTTTCCGAAAGACAGCCAGGGCTTCCCTGGATTCACGAGAAGTTTCCCACATGATGGGCCAGGGCGAATACACCAGTCGAAGCGCCCTCTCCCTGCCCCTGGCCCGGTATTCGACAAGCCCTTTCAGAAAGGAGATATAGAACACGTGCTCCGCGTTGTACAGGGTAAAGAAGAAACTTAACTCGTAAAGTTCGCGCACCGCATTCCGCCGGTGGACATAGAAGCCCCAGAGGAACTTCGACTCGCTGTCGCCCCCGGGGGTCCTCCGGTACTCGTAGAGAGTGAAGATGGGGGACCAATTTCTTTCAAACCCATCGTAGTCCAGGAAGACCAGACAGGGCCAGTAAAAATAAACCCCGCCCTCTTTATCCTCCCGGTAGTAAAAAAAGGGCCACACTCGAATCCTCCGCTCTCTCAGTCCTTTGGCCTTCCAGATTTCGGTTTCATCCTTGGAGAGCAGAAGGAATCGTTCCGTCGACTTTTTATATTGATCATCCTCCTCCCGGGCATACCAGTAAACCGGCCACAGGAAATACCCCCGTTCCCGGCCTTCCCAGTATTTGCGGCCATAAATCGGGAAAAGCCGGTAGATCTCCTTTTCGTCCCCCTTCGCCCACTGGACGATGGGCCAGGGAAAGTCCCACTGGGTGTAGTTATCGTCTTCGTCGTGGGTATAGGTGAAGAGAGGCCAGAGCACGGACCTTTGCACTCTTCGGGAAGAGGTCATGGACACGTAGAGGGGCAGGACCATGTTGATCTCGGTGGGATCGTCCGTATAGAGATACCTCTTTTCATGGTGAAAAATAGGCCAAAGAAAATAATACTTTTCAAAGGAGTTTTCCTGTTTCACGTGGGCGGCCAGGGGCCAGAACTTAAACCCTTCCCGGCCGCCTCCTTCATAAAAGGTGAGGAAAGGCCAGAAAACGGATTGGGCCCGGCTCTCCCCATCCCGCGAGTCCATATAAACGGGCCAAAGAAAGAAATTGATCTCATCCTTGCGGAAACGGTTCTTCAAGTTTCCATAAAAGGGGAAAAAGCCCCCGTAGGATTCTCCCTTTTCCGTTTCTCCCCAGAACAGAAGAAGGAATCCCCTTTCTTTTTTTTCCCCCTGGGTCAGGTCCTGCGAGATTGAATACAGGGGCATGAGGTACGATTTCACCTCCCTCTCGGTTCGCTCATGCTTTCCCAGGGGGTAAAGGTATTCCGTCCGAGAGTACTTTCCCTCCTCCCCCTGCCAGTAAAAAAAAGGGCGAAAGGCCAGGTGGGACTCCCGCGTGTCCTGCCGGTAGGTGAAGAAGGGGCCGAGAATATCCACTGCTTTCCCTTCTCTCTTTTCATCCTCGCTGTAGATGAACAGGGGAGCGAAGTTCTCCCTCCGCGGCCCCGGGTTCAGGGTGGAGCACCCCGAAACCCAGGACCAGAGCAGAAAAAGGACCATCCCGGCGGCGATTTGGAATGTAACCTCCCGATTCCGTGCGATGGCCGCCCCCTTACGGAATGACCAGTCCCAGGACTACACTCAGCACGGTCACCGGGGTCACTTCGCTGATCCCGTCGGCGGCCTTCTGGACGGATTTGACCGCCCGCCTGGTGTCCTCATAGAGGGCGTCATCCTTGGCCAATTTTCCGAGCGTCCCCTCGCCCTTCTCGATCTGCTCCGAGATTTTTTTCAGGTTGGCCATGGTTTCCTTGGCCTCCGTCATCGTCGCCTTGGTCTCCGTGTACAGGCTTTCGTCCTGCACCAGCTTTCCCAGCGTTCCTTCCCCTCTTTCGATCTGTTCCGAGACCTTCCTCAGGCTGGCCATGGTTTCCTTGGCTTCCGTCATGGTAGCTTTCGTCTCGGTATACAGAGCTTCGTCTTTCACCAGCTTTCCCAGCGTTCCTTCCCCTTTCTCGATCTGCTCGGAGACTTTCTTCAGGTTGGCCATAGTTTCCTTGGCTTCCGTCATGGTCGCCTTGGTCTCCGTGTATAGCGTCTCATCCTTTACCAGCTTTCCAAGGGTTCCTTCCCCTCTTTCGATCTGCTCCGAGACCTTTTTCAGGTTGGCCATGGTTTCCCTGGCTTCCGTCATGGTGGCCTTGGTCTCGGAATATAGCCTTTCATCCTTAACCAGTTTTCCCAGGGTGCCTTCTCCCCGGTTGATGGTCTGGGTGATGCTCTGAAGGTTGGTCATGGTCTGCTTGGCCCCGCTGACCAGCTCCTTAATGGACTGTTCCCCTTCTTCCCCCCCCAGAACGTTGCTCAGAGACCGGGTGACCTTCTGGATGTCTCCCCCGATGTTGCTGAGCTGGGTCAGGACCCGGTCCACGTCCGCCGAAGGGCCCCCCTCTTCCACCAGGGAATCGGCTTTGATGAATTCCGCGCCGGTGCCGGGAGAAATCTCGATGTATTTCTCCCCCAGCAAGCCGGCCGATTTTACGTAAACCTTTGACCCCAGGGGGAGCTGGACCTTGAAGGGCAGATGCATGACGACCTTGGCCTTCATGCCCTCCAGGCTGATCGACTCCACCTTGCCGACTTCCACCCCGGCAATTCGCACCGGTGAATTTTTGTCCAAACCGGCCGCGGAATCCACGTGGGTGTAAACCCGGTACCCAACTTCGCGCACGGCGATGCGGCCCACCCGGACGGTGAAATAGGTCAGGACCAGAATCCCCAGGACCACGAAGATCCCCACTTTGGTTTCCGTACCGATGTTTCTCATGAATACCTCCTTGCTGGCTGTAAATCCACCCTGCCGAAATCCTTTCCCCGGGTGATGGGCCCCTCCACCTCCCCCTGGACGAATTGCCGGACGACCTCATTGGAGGTGTTGCGGATTTCCTCGGGGGTCCCCACCTGGATGATCTCTCCCTTGTAGAGCATGGCGATCTGGTCGGCGATGCGGTAGGCGCTTTCCATGTCATGGGTGATGACGATGGAGGTCACCTCCAGTTTCTCCCTCATCTGCACCATCAGTTCGTTGATTACATTCGCCATGACCGGGTCCAGGCCGGTCGTGGGTTCGTCGTAGAGAATGATGGAAGGATCCATGGCGATGGCCCGGGCCAGGCTCACCCGCTTGCGCATGCCCCCCGAAAGCTCGGCGGGCATGCGGTCCTCGATACCCTGTAAGCCCACCAACTTCAGCTTCTCCACGGCGATCGCCTTGATCTCTTCGTCCGTGAGATGGGTGTGCTGGCGCAGGCCGAACCCCACGTTCTCCCAGATGGTGATAGAGTCGAAGAGCGCGTCCCTTTGAAAGACCATGCCGAATTTTCGCAAGAGCTGGTTCCACTCCTTTTCCTTTAAATGGGAGATTTCCTGGCCGTCCACGAGGATCTCCCCCCGGTCGTGGCGCAAGAGCCCGATGATGCATTTCAGGAGGACGCTTTTCCCCGTTCCGCTTCCCCCGATGACCACCATGGTCTGCCCGCATTTCACTTCCAGGTTCACCCCCCGGAGCACGTGGGTCCTCCCGAAGGACTTGTGCACGTCCCGGATCCGAATCGTGGGCTCATCCGGGGTGCGGCAGAATCGTTCCTCGTTTTTCGATTCTTCAAGCTTTGGTTCTTTATTCATCGTCGCTTTTCTCACCGGCTCCTGGTCGCTCTGCTTTTCGCTTCCCGCTAAAAAAGCAGGGCGGTGACGAAATAATTGGCGATCAAGATGAGAAGCGAGGATATGACCACCGCGCTGGTGGTCGCCCTTCCCACCCCCTCGGCGCCCCCCCGGGTATTCATTCCCTGATAGCATCCGATGGTGGCGATGATCATCCCGAAGATACAGGCTTTCAAGAGGCCGATGTACACGTCTTCCAGGTCCAGATAATCGTAGGTCCGGCGGATGTAAACGGTGGGGTTGCTTCCCAGGAGTATGACGCTGACGAGGTAACCCCCCATGATTCCGATGATGTCGGCGAAGGTGGTGAGGATGGGCATGACGATCAGGGACGCCAAGAACCGGGGCACAACCAGGTACTGGACGGGGTTGATGGCTAGCGTGTAGAGGGCATCGATCTGTTCGGTCACCTGCATGGTTCCCAGCTCCGCGGCCATGGCCGACCCCACCCGGCCGGAAACCATAAGCCCGCAGAGCACCGGGCCCAGCTCCCGGGTCATCGAAAGAGCCACCACCGTGGCCACGAAAGCTTCGGCGTTGAAGCGCTTGAACCCGGTGTAACTCTGCAGGGCCAGAACCATACCGGTAAAGGCCCCGGTGATTAAAACCACCGGGATGGACTTGATTCCCAAGTATTCCACCTGCTTGAAAAGGTTCCGCAGGTCAAAAGGGGGCCGGAAGATGAAGGCCACGGTCTTTAAAAAAAGGAGCATCACCTTCCCGGACTCTTCCAGGAAAGTCAAAACCCGGTACCCGATGATGTCGAAAAGGGCGAACATGACCCAATCCCCGACCTTACCCCAAACTTTGATTTTTCCGGTAGACCCTTGGAACCCTTCTGCCGATGCCGCAAAGGACCTCGTAAGGAATGGATTCCATCCATCCGGCCATCTCCGCCGCGGTGATCTCCTCCGATCCCTGTCTTCCTAGTAATACCACTTCATCTCCCGCCTGTACACCCGGAATCTCGGTCACATCAACCATGGTGAGGTCCATGCAGACGATTCCCACGACTTTGGCCCGCTTGCCCCGGATGATCACTTCTCCTCGATTGGAGAGGCGGCGGCTGTATCCGTCGGCGTACCCCACGGGAAGGACGGCGATCCGTTTCTCCTCGCCGCAGCGGTAGCACCTTCCGTAAGAGATCGTATCCCCAGCGGGCACCTCCTTCAGGGATAGAACCGCTGTTTTCCACCGAAGAACTGGCTTAAGGGATATCAGGCGCCTAAGGGCAGGAGAGGGATGATACCCATAGAGCATGAGCCCAGGCCGGACCAGATTAAACCTGGCCTGGCCCCAGAGAGTTGTGGCCGCACTGTTGGCCAGGTGGACGAATCTTCCCTCGATTCCCCTCTTTCTGGCCAGGTCCACGCATTTGGCGAATCGGGCCAGCTGGGCCTCGGTAAAAGCCCGGTCGTCGGGCGCTTCCCCTTCGGCGACGGAGAAATGGGACATGATCCCTTCCACTTTGAGGGATTTCAATCCTGCAAGAACCTTCAGGGCCGAAGTCCATTGACGCCAGGGAATCCCCAAACGGTTCATGCCCGTATCGATTTTCAAGTGGACGGATAAGCGCTTTTTTTCCTTCTCCGCCCGGGCCTGGAATTCCTGGGCGATCGCCAGGTCATAGATCACCGGAGTCAACCGGTTCGCAAGGATTTTTCCCACCTCGTCCGGGTAGGTCCCGCCGAATACCAGGACCGGTGCGGCGATGCCGTTCTCCCGCAACTCGATTCCCTCTTCGGTGGTGGCCACCCCGAAGATGCGGGCCCCGGCGGATTCCAGCTCCCGGGCGATTTGCAAAGCTCCATGCCCGTAGGCATTGGCCTTCACCACGGCCAGGATTTCCGCTGTTCCCTGGGTCAATTCACGCAGCTGGTTCAGATTGAACCGCAAAGCGCTCAGGTCGATCTCGGCAATCGTCGGCCGGCTCAAAATCCTTTCTCGCCTCACTTGGTGGTCAGGGTGTAAACGCCGTCCCAGTCGGTCGGCGGGGGGTTCTGGGAGAGGGTTTGGCACCGCTCCAGGTATAGTTTTGCCGGCCCGTCATGGGGGAACCGGGCCAGGAGGTTCTGAAACGCTTCCCGGGCCTTGTCCCACTCCCTTTTTCGATATTCGGCCAGAGCGGCGTGGAAGCCCTCAGCCAGCGCCCGCTGGTCGGGGGAGGCGGTCTTGACCAGAGAGAGAAGCTCGTAGATTTTTACCGGCTGGTCCTTCCCCTTGACCCGCACCAGGTCCAGCTCCCGCACCCAAAATTCATCCCGCACTCTTTCGAAGGTCATCTCGCTGACAATGATATTCGTTCCGTAAAGTTTGTTCAACCCCTCCAGCCTGGAGCCCAGGTTGACGCTGTCGCCCATCACCGTGTAGTCGAACCGCCGGTCGGACCCCATGTTGCCCACCACCATGAGACCGGAGTTGACCCCGATTCCGATGTTCAGAAAGGGCATTCCCTCGGCGCTCCATTTCTTCTGCAGCCGGTGAAGTTCCTCCACCATATCCAGCGCCGTGAGGCAGGCGCGCCGGACGTGATCCGGCTGGTCCAGGGGAGCGCCCCAGATGGCCATGATGGCGTCCCCCATGTATTTGTCCAGGAGGCCGTCGTATTTGAAGACCACGTCGGTCATCTTCGTCAGGTACTCGTTCAAAAATTTGACCAGTCCATCCGGGGTCATCTTTTCGGATATGGAGGTAAAACCCCGGATGTCGCTGAAGAGAACGGTCAAATCTTTCTTTTCCCCGCCCAGCTTGAGCTTTTCCGGGTTCTGCAGCATCTCTTCCACTACCGAAGGGGTGAGGTAATACTGAAAAGCCCCCCGGATTTTCTTTTTCTCCCGCTCTTCCGTCATATAGCGATACCCGGTGACCCCCAGGTAGATGAGAATCAGGTTTAGGGACGGGTAGGTAAGGTTCATCCAGACCCCCAGGGCCTCGAAAAGGTATTTTCCCAGGACCGCGACCGATAAAAATAATCCCCCCGCCAGCAAGGCCCCCCAGTGGGCCTTGAGGTGCGGAAGAATGGCCCCCAGCATCACTCCCAGAACGATGACGACCAGAAGATCCATCAGGGTGATCCAGTTGGGCCGGTACAAAAAATGACCCTGGAGGATGGAATCGATCACGTTGGCGTGGATCTCCAGGCCGGGGTAAACGTGCTCGAAAGGAGTGACCCTGATGTCGTAGATGCCAATAGCCGTGGCCCCCACCAAGACGATCTTCTCCCGCAGCGCCGTCGGGGGAATCCGCCCGTGGATCACGTCCGTGGCCGAATAGTGGGGAAAGGTCTTCTGGGGCCCGCGGTAGTTGATCAGAAGTCTGCCCTCCTCGTTGGCAGGGATGGATAGATTTCCCAGGCGGACCTGGTCAACCCCGAACTCGGCGATTCGGAGGCCCAGCGGGGAGTTATCCAGATATTTCTGGAGCACCGCCAGGGAGAGGGCGCAATAAAACCGCTCCCGGTATTTAATGACCAACGGCGCCCAGCGCACGGTCCCATCAGGGTCCGGAAAAATGTTGAAATACCCGGCCCCCTCGGCAGCCTGGGAGAGGACGGGGATATTCGCCGCGGGGTAAGCGGCCTCAAAAAGAGACACCCGGGCGGCTTCTTCGGAGGTGAATTTTACCAAGTTGTAGGTGGTGAGGTTGGGCGGTTCCTCCGGCGGGCCTTTCTCTTTATGTCCCGAGGTCTCCTGGGGAGTAAAATGGAAAAAGTAGCCCAGGATGGCCCGCTGGGAGCGGGCCAGGGAATCGGCCAGAATGCGGTCGGAGTCGGCGTTTCGCAAGGCCTGCGCGAGATAGCGCTCCAGCTCGGGGTTCATGAGCTGCAATTCGGCGACCTTCCGTTTCACGGCCTGGAGGCTTTTCAGCTCCGAATTTTCGTCGGGTTCGGCCCACACGATGTCGAACCCCACCACTCCGACCTCCTCCTTGACCAGGGCATCCAGGAGCTGGGCCATACGGGTCCTCGGCCAGGGCCAGCGCCCTAGCTCATCCAGGGACTTTTCATCGATGGTAACCAGGGCAACCTTTTCGCTGGTGGGGACCTTTCCCCGGGAAAGAAAACGAAGGTCGAGGGTTTTCAGTTCGATTAGAGCCAGAAGCTTGGGGTCGAGGTAATAGATGCAAAGGACGACGAGGGTCAACAAGAGAGCGATTTTGAAGCCCGAAAGGTGGAAGAATTTCTTCAGATTCACGCCCTTTCCCGGGGTTTTTAAAAAGTCTAACAAATCCCTTCCGAAAAAACAACCATTGGTGCGATGGGGCAATAAGGTTTCAGAAGGGGGGATGAAAAAGGGGGAAACTCCCTTCCCCTTGATGGGGGAGGGTTGGGGTGGGGGTGATGAATAGAAGAATTCCAATATCTTATCTATTCCCCTCCCCTTCATCCTCTCCCACCAGGGGCGGGGAAAAATCTTTTTAGGAGAGGATCAATATTGAAAATCGGAGCTCTCTATGGGAAAATGAATCCAATGGAAACTTGGAAAAAAGAATCAGTACGGCCGGAACAACGGCCTTCCTGTTTTGGCGACGAGGTTAAGTTCATGGCCCATATGGACGATGAAGGGGATGAATCCGATTGCCGCCGTTGCCCCAGTGAAAATGACTGCGGGGAGTTTATCCTCATGAAGTGCTCCCGGGAGCTGATTTTCTGATGAATTGGAAGGCTTTGTTTCTGATTCCCTTATTGATTCTCCTCTCTTTGAATGCCGGGGCGGAAGACCAGGGGAAGGGCGATATGCCCGATATTTTAACGGTGATCAAAGATGAAACGGGAGAAGTCCTGGAAGGGATCCTTCGCTCCCGCCCGGAAGAGGTGAACGTTTCCACCCGGGACAACCAGGAAAAAACCATCCCGTCAAAGTTCATAAAATCGATTGCCCTGGAGAGAGTCACCGAAGAAATTCCGGGAAAAGACCCGAGGCTGGAGGCCCGGTATTCGGTCCGGGTGGAGAACAGCCAGGAGATTTACACCCTGAAGAAAAAATACACCCTCAGCCTGAATACCAGCTTGGGGATGGTGACTCGGACTATTGACCCCGAGACCGTAAATAACATCTTTTTCAAGGAAACATCTCAGACCGATAAAGCGGAAAAGGATAAGCCCTTCGTCCAAGACAAGAGCATCGTTTTCAGCCTGGAGTTCAAATTTTAACCCGCTTTTCAATTCGCCTGCCTCGAGAGCCGGCGTAGCTCAGTGGTAGAGCAGCCGATTCGTAATCGGCTGGTCGGGAGTTCAACTCTCCCCGTCGGCTCCAATAAAAATAAGGAGTTAAGCGATTCAGCTTAACTCCTTATTTTTTTATGCTACCCTAATTTCCCCCCTTTTTCGATTTTTTTGGGCATTTTTTCCAGCCAAACCCAAAAAACGAAATGATTCCTCCAGGAATTCCCGGTATGGTCCCTCACCAAGAATGGCCCTGGAAAGCTCTTCGGGGTCAATTCAGACGAGTGGGCAGCCATGGTGGTGTTTTTCCGAGAATCCCAGAAGATTATAAAACGGGTCCGGGACTCAAAGGAAAGAGGTTTGATCTTTCACCATCAAATCCGTTGCGTAATTTTCTTTTCAGCATAAAACCACTCGCCTGAAATCCTTCCCCCGGGAAATCACTTGATCTTTCTTCAGGAAAAAATACAATGTAAGTATGGCAGGCATACGTTTCGAATGGGATGACGCCAAGAGCCGGGAAAACAAACGCAAGCACGGTGTGTCTTTTGAGGAGGCCCAAAGCGTTTTTTTCGATGAGAATGCCATTCGCTACTTTGACCCGGATCATTCGCCCGACGAAGATCGGTTCTTAATGCTGGGTATCAGTTTCAAATTGCGAGCTTTGGTCGTGTGCCATTGCTATCGGATGGATGACCTTGTGATTCGGATTATCTCTGCCCGTAAAGCGAACCGAAAAGAAACCAAAATTTACTGGCAACGTTGGAGGTAATTCATGAGGGATCATTACGATTTTGACAAGATGAAGGGGGAAAAGAACCCTTACCTAAAACAGCTGAAACAGCCCATTACGATTCGGCTGGATAAATCGACCATAGCTTATTTTAAAGCGCTAGCGGCGGAAATGGGTATGCCCTATCAAAACCTTATCAACTTATACCTAAGAGATTGCGCTCTGAACCAAAAGAGATTGAGATTAAAATGGGTTTCATGAGGACCCCAACAACCGAATGAAAAATGGGTCAGCTATTGCGCGGCCACTGAAGGCGAGCCCGTTCATGCGGATGTAACAGTTTAGTCCCTAGAAAGGGGACGTCCATAAAATTATAAAATTATTCCCGGAAATGGTTCTGATAGAGTAAAGCCATGCCGCGAAAAGCCCGCATCGACTTGCCCGAGCCGTTCACCACATCATCCTCCGAGGGATCGAACGCAGCAGAATCTTTCGGGATGATCTGGATTTTAGAAAATTTTTTGAAAGGTTGGGAAATATTCTTACCGAATCCGAAACCCCCTGCTATGCCTGGGCCTTGCTTCCCGACCATGTTTTAGGTTGAGCTCAACACAAAACATGGTTCTCAAGAAATGTCCATAAATAGCAAGGGGTCTTCGTTTCCGGCAGGGGCCATCCCAACCGATCGAGAAAATTCTCCCGATCACGGTCGTCCCGGAAGATCTTCCGCCGTTCAATTTCCCGGATGACAATATGATGCAAGACTCCAGGCGCATCCAAACGGGCTTTGGCATAATCCATTCCTTATTACCCAACCCTTTTTCTGTCAATTGAATTACTTAAGGGCGTTTCCCTTCGCAAGTTGACCTGGCCGTGGGGGGCGGCTAGCATAGGGACTAAGCTGTTAATCATTCATTATGCATAAAGATGGAGAGGGAATTGTTAGCTTCCTGCCATCCTCGGTTGACATAATTTTCCAGAAGGTATAAATTCCAATCATTAATGGAGGTTGGGATATAGGCTTTATTCCTTGAATTTTGCCCAGGGGCGGAGAATGGCACGTTTCCTTCATTTTTAGCGGTCCCAAGGGATCACTAGATAGGGTAGGCAAACTCACATGCTTTTTGATCACGACGGGAGGCCACCCTATGCCGCCGTTGCTGGTGCCGTAGCCAGCAAGATGTTTGATGGATAAACAATTAATGGAATTTCGGAAGAAAATCTCGAGGTATTGCTCATGGATAGTCTGAATTCGAGCTGCTTCTCGAAAGTATGCTTAATCATTTTGAATTTAGTCATTAGACGGCAAGAGACAGGGCCAGATCAGAAGCCGCTGATCAGAGGAACGATTTTTGTATCGATCCTCGCAGCCGGTTTATGCATAACTGGGTTGTCACAGGCATCGAGCGGAGCCATAGAAACCCAGGACCTCATCGTCAGCGATGCCACCGGGAAATTGTCGAAGGATCATTTGAAGGAGTCGGCCGATCAAGCGCAAGCTATGTTGGGGCGCATTCTGACATTCTGGTCTGCCGATTCCGGAGCCGACCGATTGGGAAAGATACGGGTCGAGTTCGATGTACCCCGTAGGGATGTTTACTCTAGCGTCTTTTATTGGGAGAAAAAGGATGGTAGGCGCATACGTGTCGTTCGAGTTTTCAAATCGGAAGGGTCTCCTCAAATGATGGCGCACAAGCTTACCAGTGCGGTTTTTCCCCAAAAGGATAAATTGATTCGCAACATGATGGGTATTCTTACAGAAGGGCACGTCGGAAATCCGTTAACCTTTCCCATGTGTGGATTCAGTAGTAACGACTGGGTACTGGCTTTTCTGGAAATGAATTCCTACATTCCCCTAAGCGAGTTGGGGCCTGATCATGAGTCATGGGGCATGGAGGACGCTGGAGGGGGCCGACTTCTGATTCTTGATAAGGCAAAACAACATAAGGCATACGCCGAAACAGGTTCTTTTGGGGATTATTTGTTTAAGACCTACGGCACCGATAAGATAAAGCGGCTGCAGCGGCTCTCCCAGGAAAAGAATAGGCCGTGGCAGGAGGTGTTCGGGAAGGGTCTGCAGGAACTTGAGGCCAATTGGTTGAAGGATTTGAGGACCACTGGAGAAACCAGAAGGGGAAATATGTCGATCGTGTTAAATTTGGTCAAAAGTGAACCTGGCACGGCTTGCTCGCAGGCGCAAAAGGTTGCATCCAGGAAATAGCAGGCAAATAAGGCAGTTTGGTTCAATTTTCCGCCCAGCCTATTCCTCCATCGGATCGCAGAAAAGGGGAAATTAGGCTGAAGCAAAGGGGGGGAACATGAGTACGTGGGGGGCACGAGCTCTATTGAAAAGAAAAGGGTGGATTTTCTTCGGGCTGACTTTTGCCTCTATCATTTCGGCCTGGCAGATCGGGTGTTCTGCGGTTGGCGGAAAACCCCCAGGGGGCCAGCCATCCGGGGATGCGGGCTGTACGGTTCAGCGGGGACTGATCATCCTGGCGGAGTTCCCCGATGTAAGACATAACATCCATCCGAGGTACGCCCAGAAAAGATTTTTTCAGGAAATGAATGAATATGTCCAAGAGATGTCCTATGGCAAAGTGTGCATCGGAGGAGATGTCACCCCAAAATGGAATCGAATGCCCCGCTCGATTATGCAATATAAAATTTCCCCCCGCAATCTCGAGGTGGATAAATCCCGGATCAACCTCCTAATTCGGGATGCGATCGATGCCGTAGATTCAGAGGTTCAATTTTCCCGTTATTCTTTTACCGCCATTTTCATGGGAGCCCAGATCAAAGATTACGGGATGATGGGCCTATGCGGATATCCGGGCATGTTGGGATGGGGAACGCAAGAGGTCTTAAAGACCAAGAGCGGCCAGGTGGTCCATGGGGGGGTGGCCATTTACTGCTATCAGGCTCACCTGGGTACCCTTTTCCATGATGTCGCCCATATCTTGGGGGGTGTCCAGGGAGGAAATCGGAGGGTTCCTTGTCTCTACGATCATGATTTGCAGGCCAAACCCGGCCCTTTGCGGGAAGTATTTCTGGCGGCCACCATACACATGGGCTCTTGGGACCCCATGTCTTGCCATTATTATAAGTGGGAATTGCCGCCACCCGGATTGTCCTCCTGGACCAAGCTGCGGCTCAACTGGATGGATCTTTCAAAGGTCAAAGGGGTCCAACCAACCGAGAAAACGGAAGTACTCCTGGGCCCTCTTGAGGATGGGAAGGCGGAAACTCTGGTCATAAAAGTCTCTCTCTCGCCGACCACCTATTATCTGATCGAGAACCGGCAGCCGATCGGTTTTGACACGAATTTGCCGGGGAGCGGAGTTCTCATTATGTATGCCGATGATCGGATTCCCGAATGCCGGCACGGGAGATCTCCGGTCAAGCTTGTGAATGCCGACCCGAACAAACCCCATCTGGATGGCGCGGCCTTTGATGTCGGAAAAAAGGAAAGTTTTACGGACGAAAAAAATGGATTTCAAATTCGCCTCACCGGAAAGGTCGGCAATTCCTACAAGATTCAAATCGCTCCCTATCAAAAGTGAAGGAATCCTCTATTGTTCAGAATTGATGATCTCGTAAGAGGCCAAATTCTAATGAATTTCGTCGTTCTGTCGGGAGCCGGAATCCATTCATTTGCATAAGTTCTGGCCCCAGGCTTTCGCCGGGGTGACGACTAAAATTTAAATTTTTCACACCTTCGGGAATGGGTCGGGGCCCAGGGGAGGGCCTAGAGTCCAGGGCAGGCCATCATGAGGCGGTGGCTCTTTCAGGGGTTCGCAGGGCCAAAAATTTTGTGGCTCCAGGTAATCCGGGATTCGATTTTGGGCAAGGGGTGTCAGGAGACGGGTGCTTTGCGGAACCGCGGCACGGCTTGGAACCCCGGGTTTCCCCGCCGATGCTGCCACGCTCTGGGAGGGATGCCCCCCCCGGGCCTGGGCGAGCGATAAATTTTTTCTTTTTTACCCACTCGATTGGGAGAAGACCTTTTTTTAGAGTCTTTCGAAAACCGTCGCCAGTCCCTGGCCGCCGCCGATGCACAGGGAGGCGATGCCATACCTGCCTTTTCGGCGCTGCAATTCGCTGATCAGGAACATGGCGATGCGGGTTCCGCTCATTCCGTTGGGGTGGCCGAAGGCGATGGCTCCTCCGTTGGGGTTGAGCTTTTCCATGTTCACGGTGTGCCCTTGGGCATCGAGCTCCCGGAGGCAGGCCAGAATCTGGGCGGCGAAGGCCTCGTTGATCTCAATGACGTCCATGTCGGACATTTTCAGCCCGGCCCGCTTAAGCGCCTTGGGCATGGCGTAGGCCGGGCCGATTCCCATGATCTTGGGGTCCACTCCCGAAACTCCACAGGTCACCCACCGGGCCAGTGGCTTGTATCCCAGCTCCTTCGCCTTTTCCAGGGTCATCATCAAAACCGCCGCGGCCCCGTCATTCCGGCCGGAGGAGGTTCCGGCGGTGATGGTCCCATCTTTTTTGAAGGCCGGGCCCAGGGCGCGCAGTTTTTCAAGTGAAGTCTCCCGGGGATGCTCATCCGTGTCGAAAACGATCTGGCTCTTTTTCTGGGTGATCACCAGGGGAATGATTTCGTCCTTGAAATAACCCGCCCGGATGGCCTTAAAAGCGCGCTCCTGGCTTCTCAAACCGAAGAGGTCCTGCTCCTCCCGGGTGATTTTGTACTTCTCCACCAGGTTCTCCGCGGTGATTCCCATGACCAGGCTGTCTTCCGGCGTCGGGGCCGTCTCCCGGCGGAGGATATGCGGGGGAGTGAAGGAGTAAGCCTCGTCGGGCCGGGGGAGCATCCAGGGACATTGGCTCCAGCTTTCCATCCCGCCGGCGATATAGATATCGCCGATCCCGGCCAGCATCTGCGCGGCCGCATGATTAATCGCCTGCAGGCCCGAAGAGCACTGCCTCTCCACCGTGACCCCCGGAAGGCTGTAAGGCAGGCCAGCCTTCAGCACCGCCCAGCGCGCCGGGTTGTAGGCCGCATGCCAGGAATTGGAGAGGCCCATGACCACGTCTTCCACCTGCCCCGGGTCAATCCCGGTTTTGTCCACGATCCCCCGGAGGACAAAGGCCCCCAGCTCCTCGGGCCGATAACGCGCAATTGTTCCGCCCATGCGGCCGATGGCCGTGCGCACCATACCCACGATGACCACTTCTCGCATTTCTAGACTCCTTTCCGCATTTAAATGATGAACTCTGCGAGGCCGAGAGAGCCTCAGGAAATCAGGATTTTTCTGTTTGTTGCCCTTTTTTCCGGCGAATCCCGGCTTTTTTCGCCTGATCCCGTTTCAGGCAGGTCCAATATAAGGTAAATTCAAACCAGGAGTCAACTTTTTGGGCCTTTTTGGTTATAATGGCGCTTTAAAATCCATTTCAGGGGCGAGGTCTTACCCCAACACCGAAAGAGAAAAGTCAAAAATCAGGGCCTGAGGAAGAGGGTAGGGGCAATGGAAAGGGAGCAGAAAGAGCTATTTGAAAGAATGTTTCATCCAAAAAGCATCGCCATCGTGGGGATCTCCAGGATTTACACCGGGTTGGGAGGGCAGTTTTTTTTAAGGAACCTGCAGCGGGCCGGGTTTCCGGGAACGATCTATCTTGTCAATCCCACCGCCGGGGAGATCTCCGGTATGAAAGCCTACCCAAGCATCTCCGCCCTGCCGCAAGCGGTGGACCTGGCCTTTATTTGCGTGCCGGCCCAGTTTGTGTCCCAGGTCCTGGAAGAATGCCATGGCAAGGGAGTGCGCAACATCCACATCCTGAGTTCCGGATTCAAAGAACTGGGAACTCCGGAGGGAATTCAACTGGAAGAAGAAATCCGGCGGGTATCCATCCAGAATGGGCTAAAGGTCATCGGTCCCAATTGCATGGGTCCTTATGTACCCCAATCCCGGCTCATGCCCTGGGGACAGATCCCGGGGACTGCCGGTTCCCTGGCCTTTCTGTCCCAGAGCGGTACCTTAACCCAGCGAATCAGCGAGCACGGGCACTTCACCGGCATGGGAATCAGCAAAGCGGTCAGCTTCGGGAACGCGGCGGTCCTGGACAGCCCGGATTATTTGGAATATCTGGCGGAGGACGATGACACCCGGGTAATCGGCCTTTACCTGGAGAGCGTCCGCGACGGAAGGCGGTTCCTGGAGGTGGCCCGCCGGGTGAATCAAAAGAAACCCCTGGTTCTCTGGAAAGGAGGAGAAACGTCTTCCGGAGCCGGAGCAGTGGCCTCTCACACCGGGACCATGGCCGGAGAGGATCGAGTCTGGGAAAGCGGGCTTAAGCAGGCGGGAATCAGTCGCGTCCGTTCCCTGGAGGAGGTCGTGGGAACCGCCATGGCCTTTCTCTATCTGCCTCCGCCCAAAGGGCGGCGTCTTTTTATCCTGGGCGGCGGAGGGGGGAACAGTGTGTACTATGCGGACATTTGCATGCGGGTGGGATTACAAGTCCCCTCCCTGACCGGAGAAACAAGGGAGCAAATTTCGGCCATGGTTCCCTCGGTGGGGTCTTTTGCCCGGAACCCCGTCGATGCCTGGAGAGCCTTTCATGATCCCGACTACATGAAACAAATCCTGGAAGTGGTTTTTCAAGACCCGGGCCTTGATATGATCATCCTGGACCGCCTCATCCCTCGAATGACCTATGCAACTCCGGAAAAGAAGGATACCTCCCAGGCGGCCATCGATTACCTCCGGGAGAATCGCCCCCACAAGCCCCTGGTCGCGGTTGTGGACGGCGCCGGAGAAGACCCCTACCTGGCCGCTGAAGCAGCCCAGCTTCGCCAGCGCTACTGCCGGGCCGGTATTCCCGCCTATCCTTCCTTGCCCCTGGCCGCCCAGGCCCTGGCCAGAGTGGCGGCGTATTACCAAAGGAATTAACGGTAGGGGAGATTCATGAGTCGCCCCTGCAAGTGATCAGCCAAGGGCTATGAGCAGGGGCATCCCGCGCATCGCGGGACATCGTGCCCCTGCTTCATTTCTTGTCCGCCTCCAGCACCCCGGCCACGGACATGTCGTTCTTGGACATATCATGGAGCAGGATGCGGACCGTCTCCGGCTTGGAATCCAGGGTCTTCACCACCGCGTCGGTCATGGCGGCGACAAGTTTTCTCTTCTGGTCCAGAGTTCTCCCCTCGAACATGTGCACGTGAATGATGGGCATACAACCTCCTTCTTTTGTTTGGGGCTATGCCGCGCTGCGGCTGGGTTTTATCCTTTCAGATTCTCTAAAATGCCCTTCAGATATCCGATGCTGCGACTGGCGATGGTCCGGGGGTCGGGGTCGAAATCGAAGACTTCCACCGACGCCCAGCCGGAATACTTGGCTTGGATTAATTCTTTCAGGATCGGGGTGAAGGCCACTTCGCCGAACCCCGGCCCCCTTCCGTTGACATCATTCAGGTGGACGTGGCGGAGATGGCCGGATTTCATCGCCCTTCGAATCGCCTTGGCGGCAGACCCTTCGTTGGCCTCGGTGCTGCGGCAATCCACCATCATCCGGAAATTGGGGTGGGCGATCTCCTCGACCAGACGCAGGGCCTCCTCTACGGTGTTGATGAAATTGGTGTTACTCCGGGTCAAGGGCTCAAGGCAATAAATCACTCCTCTCTCCTCGGCTGCCGGTAAGCAGCCTTCAAAGGTCTCCCGGGCTCTCTTCCAGCTCTCCTCGAAGTTCCAGCCTTTCTGAATCGTTCTTTGCTTCGGAGACCCGTGGGTCAGGATTTTTCCCCCGAGGTCCGCGCAGAAATGGATCAGCTCTTTTAAATAATCCTGGGTCCGACGGCGGATTTCCGGGGCTGGATGATTGATATACAGCCCCTCCGGCTTCACCAACAGCCAGTGGAGGCCGAGGATTTCGATCCCCCTCTCTTCCGCACTCCGCCGGATTTTCTTTCGTTTCCCGGGCGAAATGTCCCGCACCGAATCCGCCAGGGTAAAGGGGGCGATCTCCACCCCGCCGTAGCCGATCCGTGCCGCATAATCAAAAATCTGCTCGATGGGCCAGGCCTGAAAGAGTTCGTTGCAGATCCCGATTTTCATCCCCGTTTTTCCAGCCATTTCTTTTCTATCCTTTCCAGTTTCTCTCTTTGGCTTCCGCTCAAATGGTCGGAAGGCGGATTCTTCAAAATTTCCTCGACCCGTTGCGCCGCCCGAATGACCAAATCTTTTTTCCCTTCCCTTTCCCAGACGGCCCACCTTTCGCGGCTCATGAGCTGGGTCGTGCGGAGTTCCTCCTTAAAATGCCGGAACGTATGATCGCAGCCGAGGTATTCCGCCTTTTGCCCGATCGCCTTGATGGCGGAAACGGCCATTTTCTCTTCATCCACCCGGATACCCCTCCAGACCCTGAGAATCCCGGCGGCGATCTCGTCATCGATCACCGCTTGCTCGGGGCAGAGGGTGAGGGTCGATTCCAGATTGCCTATCCCCCAGATGAGATTCACCCCTCCCAGGGCATGAAGGAGCCCGAGCATCGTTTTTTCAGAGGCTGCCTGGGAGTCGGGCGCCTTGGCCTCCGTGCTCATCCAGGAGGCGGAAGGGAGGCGATGAAAGTGGGCCAGGCGGCTCCCGGCTGCACCGAGCAGGGCCCCTTCCGGGGCGCCGGTCAGGGTTTCCGCAAAGAGCATGTCAAAGGTATGGGAAAAGCCCAGGTTGAAAACCACCGGCCTTCCGGGCTCCAGGAGCTGGGCGATGGTCACCCCGCTGATCGCCTCCGCGTTGGCCAGAACCAGGGCCCCGGCCAGGGAGACCGGCCCGGTGGCCCCGCAGATGACCTCGGAGTTGACCATGAGGGGAATGCCGTGGCCGGAAGATACGCGAAAGACCTCTAGGGCCGAGTTCGACCATTGAAGGGGACTCACAATGGTGAAACCGAAGCTGAGAATCGGATTTTCCCGGAGAGGTTTTCCCTCCAGCAGGACATCGGCCATCTCCAGCATGATTTCGATTCCCTGGGGGGTGAAGATCACCGGCCGAAGGTGCTTCTGGGTGTTCTCGGCCATGGCCCGGAACCCCACGAAATCCCGCGCTGTTGGGGGGTAGTCTCCAAGACTGGTTCCCACGATGGCGTGGAGATTCGGCAGTTCGTTCGCCACCCGGCAGAATTCGACATAACTCTTTCGGTTGAGCTCCCGCCTTTTGCCGTCTCGATAATAATACATTGCGTTCCCGGCCCAAAAGAGCGGCGTTGATCCGGGTTTGATTTCCGTTCGCTGGTCCTTGAGATCGGCAAAAGGAACGTAGGAAGGAGCCTTGGCAAGCGCCCCGGCGACCAGCTCCGTGGGGAAAGCGACGGCAGATTCATCCTTTTCTTTGGCCCCTGCCTCCAGGAGCATTTGGCGGACCTCCGGATGGGGGATCTTGACTCCCACTTCCGAGAGGACCTCCAGACTGGCTTCCTGGATTTTCCGGATTTCCCCGGACGATAAAAACCCTTCGACTCTTCCTTCCATGAGGGTCTCCTTTAAGGCTGCTTTTTGCGGCCGATTCCCAAGGTTTTTGTCACCGTCTCGCGCGTCTCGCTCATCATGCCTTTGAAGCGAGCATTCCGGGCGACGATCGTCAGGACGATGAGGGCGATCAGGACAATGCAGATGGGCCGGGTGAAAAGAGGGACAACGGCCCCTGAAGTCAGCATGAGGCTGCGGCGCAGGTTTTCGTCCAGCATGTCCCCGAGGATGAGCCCGAGGATGAAGGGCGCATCGGCATAGTCCATTTTGCGGATTGCATACCCGATGACTCCGAAGATCAGCATGATCAGGATGTCGAAGGTCCTCCCGGCGATGGCAAAAGAGCCGATGGCGCAGAGGATGAAAACAATGGGCATCAGGATCGAGTTCCGGACGTTCAAAACCTTGACCATGGTGCGAACCATCGAAAGTCCGAGAATCAGCATGGCGAAGGTGGCGATGAGAAACATGGCCGAAACTTCGTAGACGTAGTTGGGGGTCTCCAACATGAGGAGAGGACCCGGCCTCATCCCATGAAGCCACATAGCGGCCATGAGAACCGCAGCCGGCGGGCTCCCGGGAACGGCAAGGGCCAGGACCGGGATAATAGCCCCGCCCACGCAGGCGTTGTTTGCCGTTTCGGCTGCGATCAGCCCTTCCTCCGCCCCCTTGCCGAATTTCTCAGGGTGTTTGCTTCCCCTCTGGGCAAAATCGTAGGCCACATACGAGGCGATGTTTTCACCCACCCCCGGGATCGCCCCGATGATCACCCCGATGATGCCCGATCGCACGATATTTTTGCGATTGTTCCAGAGGTCCCGCATTCGGGGAATGACCCGTTTGATCTGCATGGCCTTTTCCTGGACCTGGATTTCGGCAAGTCCGTTGAAAACTTCCGGAATGCCGTACAATCCCACCAGGGCAGGAATCAGCGATAAACCGCCCGACAGTTCAATGCTGCCCCCTGTGTATCGCGGAAAAGCCTGGATTACATCCATTCCGATCAGGGCCAAAAAGAGCCCCAAGATGCCGGAGATCCATCCTTTGACGGGGTCTTTGGGGGCGGTTAAATTCCCGCAGATGATGACCCCGAAGAGGCTCAGCCAGAAGAATTCGAATGAGCGGAATTCGAGAGCAATCGAACCTAGCCAGGGCGTGAAAAAAGAAAGAAAAAAAAGTCCGATCATCGAGCCCAGGAAAGACGCGGTCGTAGCCAGGCCGATGGCCTCTCCTGCCCTTCCGCTCCGGGCCAAGGGGTAGCCGTCGAAAACCGTTGCCGCCGCGGCCGGCGTCCCCGGAACATTGATCAGGATGGCCGAACGGCTTCCCCCGTAAATCGCGCCGATATACATGCAGATGAGAATGAGAATGGCATCCCCGGTCGCCCACTGGAAAGTCAGTCCGGTCAGAAGGGCAATTCCCATGGTCGCGGTGAGCCCGGGCATCATGCCCACGGTGATCCCCAAAAGCGTGGCCCAGAAGACTTCGAAGAGAGTCGCGGGGGTTATAAGTTTGAAGATTTCCTGAAGCAGGATGAAAGGACCCATGTATTCATCTCCCCTTCAAGGCAGCGGCACCAGGAAAATCCGCAGGAAAATCAAATACACCGCAAAAGAGGTGGCCACGGAAATCACCAGGGCCTTCAGCCATCCTCCCCCGCCGAAAATCAGGATGGAAAGAAAAAGGAAAAGGGATGTGTCCACAATGAAGGGAATACGACCCAAAAGGATGTAATATAACCCAAAAAGTCCGAGGCAAAGAAAATATCGCTTCACCACACGGGACTCAAAGAATTTTCCGATCATCTCCCCCGTGAGCCGGATTCGGTTTCCTCCTCGTTTTAAAGAGCGGATCAAGAGATGAAGGTACATGCCTATCAGGGCGAGAACCAGCAAGAAAGGCGTGAACCCGGGGTTGGAATAGATTCCTCCCCACTCCTCGAAACGGGGAAAATAGAGGGTGATGGCCAGGATGACAATCCCCGCGCAAATCATCACGACCGAGGTGATAAAATCAGCTTTCGCCATCTGTTTCTCGTCCATTGTAAGGCTCCTGAAAGATGGATAAGAAATAAGGGGATATGTGGATTGAAGGGTTTCTCAATCTGCCAGCATTCCTCCGCCCGGGCAGTAGCATAAAAAGCGAAAATAAGAATAAGGAGCCGTATTGATTCCTTCCCCTTATCGCTGCGGTGAATCTATAAAATAGAATTGAAAAATGGGGACGCAGATAAACGCAGATTTTCAGGATTCTATCAAGATAAAAAAATTTTTCGGCGTTTATCTGCCCAAATCTGTGTATCTTTACACCAAAGGGATTTTTATAGTTTCCTAAGCGACAAAAAAGGGGATTCCCGGCAGCCGGAAATCCCCGGATGTTTTCAGAACTGGCCCCATATCAGGGTTTCTTGAATCCGAACTCGGCGGGCGATTTTTTAGCCTGGCCGATATCCTGGAACATCCAGTTTACGATCGAACCGATTTGCTCGATGGCTTCATCCGCCTGGGCGCCCCGGATGTTCACGGCTTTGCAGGCTTTCTGGTCGGCCAGCTTCTTGACCGAATCCGATTGGGCCGCTTTATCGAAAGCCGCATCGATGGTCAATTTTGCGGGCTCCGGAATTTTCCTCGGAATCTGCAGGCCGAAGAGATATCCGAGCGGCTGGTGGTTGGGGATGAATTTCATGACCGGGGGAATTTCGCCGTATCCCGAAATCGTGAGAGGGTCCTTGGACATGACCGCCAGTGCTTTCAGCTTCTTGGCCCGCAGCATGTCCGCCACTTCCATGGAAAGTTGCATAACCGCCTCCGTCTCCCCCTGGACCGTGGCCACGACCGCCGGGTAACCGCCTTTGTAAGGAATGTGTTTATATTCGATTCCGGTCGCCTTGCGAAAAACCTCCGCGGCCGCATGCCCCCCCGCGCCCACGCCCGCCGAAGCCACCTTCACTTCGCCCGGTCTTTTTTTCATCTCCGCGGCGAGCTCCGTGGGAGAGTTGATTTTGGAATCCGCCGGAACACAAATGACGATCGGGGTGTAGATCGCGTAGTAGTGATACCAATCCTTATGGGAGGGGTATTCAAGGAGCCCCAGGGTCTGGTAGGTTACCACACTTCCGTCCGCATTCCCGGCCCAGGTGTAACCGTCATGTTTGGCGTCATAGACCCCCTTTTGGCCGATGGACCCGGACCCGCCCGGCTGGTTCACCACCGCAATTTTCTGGCCCAGGGTTTTTTCCATCTCCCCGGCCAGCACCCGGGCCGTCTGGTCCGAAGCGCCGCCGGCCGCCCAGGGAACGATGATGGTTATGGGCCTTTCGAACTTAAACTGGGCAAAGGCCAACGTAGCGCTAAAAACCGCCAAGATGCCGACAAGCAACGATAGCTTCCACTTTTTCATGGCTTCCTCCTCGGTTGTGGGATTTCAAAAAAGTGGTTGTAATGTATAATAGAAAAAAGATTTTTTCAATGGTTTTATCGTGATCGAAATCGTCGGTTTGGAAAAAGTTTTCGGGGATAAAATCCTCTTTTCCGGCGCATCGCTTCGCCTGGGGGCCCGGGAGCGCCTGGGCCTGGTTGGACCGAACGGGTCGGGGAAGACCACTCTTTTCCGGATGATCTATGGGGAAGACCATCCCGACCGGGGGGAGATCCTTCTTCGCAAGGGGGCGCATATCGGTTTTCTCTCCCAGGAGCCGGCCCCGTTGCAAGGGCTTTCCCTTCTGGAAGAGGTCCAAGGCGGGGTGAAAGACCTGGCCGTCCTGGAAGGCAAGATGCGTATCTTGCGGGAAGAGATCGCCGACGAGAAAGACCCCCAGACCCTCGAGGCGCTGGCCCATGCCTACGGCCAGCTTGAAGAAAAATACGCCAGGCGCGGCGGTTACACGCTGGAATCCCAAGCCAAAACCATCCTGCTGGGGTTGGGATTCAAGGAGAGCGATTTGGGCCGTTCCTCGGAAGAGCTCAGCGGCGGATGGCTGATGCGCCTATCCCTGGCCAAGATTCTGCTGGCCAGCCCCGACCTCCTTCTTCTGGACGAACCCACGAACCACCTCGACCTGGAATCCCTCATCTGGCTGGAGGAGTTCCTTTCCGACTACCTGGGTTCGGTCATGATGGTGTCCCACGACCGCGATTTCCTGAACCGAGTGGCCAGGAAGATTGCTTCCCTTGAACAGAGAAGAATCGTGCTTTATCCCGGCAATTACGACGAATACCTCCGGGTCCGGAAAGAAAGGGAAGCGCTCCGCGAAGCCGCCCTGGAGAACCAGCGCCGAAAAATCGAACAAACCGAAAGGTTTATCGAGCGGTTCCGCTACAAGGCGACCAAAGCACGGCAGGTCCAAAGTCGCATCAAGGGCCTGGAAAAGCTTGGGAAGATCGAGGTCGGGGAAACCTCAAAAACCATTCGTTTTTCCTTTCCCCAGCCGGCCCGAAGCGGGCGGGTGGTGGTATCTTTGAGAGGGGTTCACAAGGGATATGGGCCGGTAAAGGTCTATTCCGGCATCGACCTGACCATTGACCGGGGGGAGAAGATCGCCCTCGTGGGGGTAAATGGGGCAGGAAAATCGACCCTCCTAAAACTCCTGGCCGGCGTGTTTCCGCCCGACCAAGGCACCCTCGAATGGGGGCACAATGTCTCCACGGCATACTTTGCCCAGCTCCAGTTGGAGCTTCTGGACCCCTCCAAGACGGTGTGGGAAGAAATCTATTCCTTGGCCAAGGACGAGTCGGTCAGTTTCCTGCGCGGCCTGCTGGGGGCCTTCCTTTTCTCGGGAGAGGAGATCGAAAAAAAAGTGTCCGTCCTGAGCGGCGGGGAGAAGAGCCGCCTGGTTCTGGCCAAGATGCTCATGCGGCCGGCGAATTTTCTGCTCCTGGACGAGCCTTCCAACCACCTGGATATAGCCGCCCGGGAAGTCCTGGAGAGCGCCCTCCGGGAGTTCGAGGGAACGATCTGTCTGATCACCCATGACCGCCATCTCATAAACGCCATCGCCAACAAAGTGATCGAAATCGACGCCGGGCGCCTCACTCCATATCTGGGCAACTACGACGACTACCTTTACAAGAAGGACTTGGAAAGAGGGGGTTTCGAAAAAGGGGAGGACGGGAAAATCTCTTCCGCGAACCCCACCGACAGGGGGCTACCGGGCCGCAAAAGCAAAGATAAAAAGCGCCTCGAAGCGGAGGTCCGGAACCGCTTCTTCAGGGAGACCCAGGACCTCCGCAGGAGGATCCAGGAGATCGAATCCGGATTGGATCAGGCCTCCAGGGACTTGCAGATTATGGAGAAAAAATTGGCCGACCCCGAAGTTTATAAGAGAGGGGAGAACATCGCCGACCTGGTCAGGTCCCATGGGGACTTAAAAAAGAAAACCGCGGATCTCACCCTGGAGTGGGACACCTTATCGCTCCAACTGGAAGAAATGGAGCGGCGGCGGGAAGCGCAACTGGAGAGCCTGGGGGTGGGAGAAAATCCGAATTCCAAGGGCAGCTCTTAAGCGACCAGGCGCTCCCGGTTTTCCAGCATGAACTGAATATATCTTTTCTTCCTGAGGATGAGACGAATCGAGATGGGTAGGCGGGGATGAATTTTTTCTAAAGCCTTTTCCAGCCGATCGCTATCCCGGATCAGACGGGTATCCACGGGCGCTGCAATTCTTGAGAGCAGGTTTCTGGTCAGAAAAAAAACCAGGGCCATCTGATCTTCAGCCTCGTTTTCCGGGTTTGGGTCCTCAGAACGTCTTGAACATTCTTTCAACTCGGTAATTTTTCGCCCGGGGAAAGAATTCAGGAGCCTTTGATTAATCGAATTTCCCAATAAATTTTCCTCCTTTGAGCCCTTGAAGGGAGGATGTTGTTTTCGGATAGGGGCCTTTTGCCCTGGGGAAAGCCGCAAGTACCTCTTCCCTATCTGAATAGCCTCCTGGAATCCCACGGCAACGAATATCTCCTTATTACCGGTCTTGAATCCTCAAGATATACATCGGCTGGAACCCCCCAAAGCCTAAAAGCCTGCCCCGATTCCGATAATTTTCATTTGACCTTCTTGGTCCCCGGGTTATATATAATACTTTTTTAGGGGTTAGCGGTAATGGGTAATGAAGGGACAGGGATCAGCCTGGAGGATAGGGGAATGGCAAGGGCGGATCGAATCCTGGGAATCATTTTACTATCTTTGGGATTGATTTGCTTCATCGAGGGGATTCGAGTCTGGGATGGGCTGGGGGGAAGCGGGTTCATGCCGGCGGTCTTGGGAATCTTCTTCGCCCTGCTTTGTTCACGACTTCTTCTCTCCCGATCTTCGAGTCAATCCTCTGTACCCATCTCCTGGCCCTCGAAAGAAGGTTGGCAGCAAATCGGCCTGATTTTTCTTCTTTTGGGATTATACACCCTCCTGCTTCCTTGGACCGGGTTTCTCCCGGGTACTGCCCTTTTATTGACGGCTCTGGTTAGAGTGATGGGTAGGGTTCGCTGGGGATACGGTTTGATCTTCGGATCTATTGTCTCCACCATCTCCTACGTGGTCTTTAAAATCTGGCTCAACATGCCTTTTCCTGCTGGGTTGTTGGGGGTTTAATGCTTCAAAGGGTATTTACGAAGGAGTCCATAATTGACCAGGCATGCCCCCCAAAAATTTCCCCTGACCGCTCTTTTCCAAAGAGGGGGATTCCCCCCTTCGGTAAAGGGAGGGCTGGAGGGATTTCCTCTTCGGCTTTAATACAATAATGGCCTGATTAATAGCATGTTCAGTTTTGACCAACTCATAAACGGTTTCGCCCAGGCATTAACGCCCATGAACCTCCTCTTTGCCCTGATTGGGTCCATCCTGGGAACCCTGGTGGGGGTTCTCCCGGGCATCGGCCCCACTTCGGGAATTGCCATTCTCCTGCCCCTTACCTCTTTCCTTCCCCCTACCCCCGCCATTATCATGTTGGCCGCGATCTATTACGGGGCCATGTACGGTGGGTCCACCACGGCGATCCTGGTGAATATACCCGGCGAGGTTTCCTCCGTCGTAACGACCCTGGACGGATACCAGATGGCCCGCCAGGGAAGAGCGGGTCCGGCGCTGGCCATCGCGGCCATCTCCTCCTTCGTTGCCGGGACCTTGGGAATTATCGGCTTAACCTTTTTTGCCCCCCACCTGGCCGATGTGGCCCTGAAAATCGGCCCACCCGAGTATTTCGGGTTGGTCATTTTGGCTCTGAGCGTGGTCGTCAGCCTGTCGGGGCAATCCCTTCTGAAAGGGTTTGCATCCGCCGCCTTCGGCGCACTTGTGGCCCTGATCGGAATCGACCCGACCTCGGGGCAGAAGCGTTTTACCCTGGGGAACACGGAGCTTGTGGGAGGAATCGATTTTATTGCCGTGATCATCGGCCTTTTTGCGGTAGCGGAAGTCCTGCGCAACATCGAGGAGGCCACCCCTTCGATTTACAGCGCCCCCCTGAAAAGCCTCCTGCCCAAGCTCAGGGAACTTCGGGAGTGCGCCGGGGCCATGCTCCGTGCCACCGGGGTGGGATTTTTCCTGGGGATTCTTCCGGGATGCACTCCCGCAGCCATTTCCTTCATTTCTTACGACTTGGAGAAACGGCTTTCCAAAAGTAAAGACCAGTTCGGAAAAGGAGCCATCCAGGGCGTAGCCGCACCCGAAGGGGCCAACAATGCCACCACCAGCGGGGGTTTCGTCCCGCTCTTGGCTCTGGGGATTCCCCCTACTCCCGCCCTGGCGGTTCTTTTGAGCGGGTTGATGATCTATGGATTGCAGCCGGGCCCTCTTCTTTTCGAGAAGCAGCCCCAGTTTGTCTGGGCAATCATTGCCAGCATGTACATCGGGAATGTGATGTTGCTAATTCTCAATCTTCCCCTGGTCGGTCTCTGGGCCAGGATGGTGGCCGTCCCCTATTACATCATGGGTCCCCTGATCCTCCTCTTCAGCTTCATCGGGGCCTTCAGCGTGCGGAACAATTTCTTCGATGTCTGGACGGCGCTTTTCTTTGGAATCCTTGGCTACCTGATGGATAAGGTAAAAGTGCCGACCACCCCCCTCGTTCTTTCCCTGATCCTCATGCCCATGCTGGAGAGCGCCTTTCGCCAATCCCTGGGCATGGCCGCGGGGAGCCCGGTTTTGCTGTTCAGCCGGCCCCTCGCTTTGGTGTTCCTGATCGCCGGGGTTCTCATGACCCTTCTCTCCCTCTACGCCCGGTACCGAAAGCCCAAGATGAAGGAGTACCTTTTGGGGGATGGGGAGGAGGCAAAATGAAAGCGGTTTCCGATTGCGGGTTTCAGATTCCCTATTGTGGAAGAGTACTAAACAGGGCAACGGGAAGAATTGGATTCTATCACCGGTTCATGCTTTCAGTTCTGTTTTTCTACAGAGCGTGTTTGCACATTAATGGCGAACATGCCGGTTAAGGTCCGTCCGTAGGGGCGGGTTTCAAACCCGCCCCTACCCGCAGACCCGGTGACGAGGTCTCTTCAAAAAAGGAGGTAAGAAATGAAAAAAACCCTGTGGATGTTTTGTTTTTTGTCCCTGTCTTTGACCCTTTTCCCTGATCCGGTTCAATCCGCCTATCCCACCAAGCCCGTGGAAATCGTCATCGGATTCGGCCCGGGGGGAGCGGCCGATGTGGCTGCCCGCCTGGTGGCTGGTTACGTCTCGAAAAAATGGGGGCAGCCGATCAACGTGATCAACATGCCCGGCGCCTCGGGGATCATCGGCACCCGGCACGTTCTCAGCGCCAAGCCGGACGGCTATACCCTGATGATGGACAACCACGCGGTCAGCGCCATGCTGGCCGCCTCCCAGATGGACCTTCCCTTTAAATGGGAGAATCGAACGACCATTGGCCGGGTGACGGTGGACCCGGTCTTCTACACGGTCAAGGAGGATTCTCCCTGGAAGAGCCTGAAGGAAGTGGCTGAATACATCCGGAAAAATCCCAAGATTGTCCGGTGGGGAATCGCCGGCGTGACGGCTGTCGGCGCCTTTGCCATGCCCCAGTTCCTGGAAGTCAACAACCTCCCCTTCGACAGCTTAAACAAAGTGGTCTTCAAAAGCGGGGCTGAAGTGATCACCGCCCTGGCGGGAGGACACATAGACTTTGCCGCCCAGCAATACAGCGAGTCCTCGGCCCTGATCCTGGGCAAAAAGATCCGGGGGCTGGCGGTGGTGAACCCGGAGCGCCTGCCCGGGACTCCCGATGTTCCCACGGCCAAGGAGGTCGGGTATCCGGAATTGAACGTCTATGGTTGGCAGGGTATCTCCGGCCCCCCGAACCTGCCCAAGGAGGTGGTGGAAAAATGGGACCAGACCCTGCAGGAAGCCTGCAAGGACCCGGCTTTCCTGGAACAGGCCGCGAAAATTTTTAAAGTCATTGCCTACCTGGGCCCGAAGGAATTCTGGGAGTTCATGCAGGATGAATATAAGAGGTATCTGCCTTTGGCTATCAAGATGGGGATGAGAAAATAAAAGAGGAGGCGCACCGATGACCTTCCTGGCTCAGGCTATCGAAATTTTGATCACCCTATACATCTGGATGATCATCATCCGGGCTGTCCTTTCTTGGGTAAGCCCCTATTCGCGAATTCCCATCGCCAACTACCTGATGAGACTCACCGACCCCTTTTTATGGAAGATCCGGCAGCTTCTCCCCTTGCCCAGGATGCCCGTGGACCTCTCCCCGGTCATTGCCATCCTGGTTCTAATGCTCATTCGCTACCTGGTGGTCGCCCTTTTGACTTAACATTTAACATTTTGAGAGCGGGTCTTGAATTGCCCGGAGGGGAAGAGAAGTCCAAGGATAAATTTCATCAATTTATCGCCAAACTAAATCAAACAAGGTCTGAATGATTTCGGCGGATAGGGTATTTTCCGAACCTTGACCCGTTTTTTTGCCAAGACTGAACAGCCTTACTCCTTTTCGATTTTGGTGGCAAAGTCAAAGGCCTCTTTGCTTCCGGGCATGACCCTCGGCCACCAGACATAATCCGCTTCTTTGTCCAGGCCCGCTTCCTGGTAAACCCGGTTCAAGTTTTTTCGGAGCTCTCCGGAGCGGAAAAGACGGTAGGAAGTATTGCCCTGGAGGTCGATCTCCACGCTCAAGGGGCCGAAGTTTTCCACCTCAAACTCCCAAACCGCGTCCACCATGCCGAATTCCGGCCAGTAGCGGTTGACGATCCTCTTGATCTGGCTGGCATAAAGAGCGGCGCATCCCCCCACGGCTTGAAGAAAGGGGCATTTCTCCCTCACTAAATCCTTTACGATGGCCTCATCCAAATGACCCTTTCCGACCAGAACTCCCGGATGCAGGTCCCGCACCAACGGCGGAATAAAAGGAGAGAAACGGGAGCTCGAGGTGGCCCCTACGGAAACCGCCTCCCACCCCCCGCCTTCTTTTTCGGCGACAATCGGACCGCTGTGGAGGATGCCCATGCCCCGCAGATCAAAAGGAATCTTATCTTTTTCTCCCTTTTCCAGGAACTGGGCGATGCGCTGGTGGGACCAGTCCCGGATTGTAAACAGCGTCCCCGTGAGGTAGACGATGTCATCCAGCTTGAGGCCTTCCAGTTGGGCCGAATCGATGGGGGTCCGAAGGTAATGATCGTTATGTCCCATGGGGGAACTCCTTGTTCAGCTCCGGATGGGTCACAAACTGCACCCGGCCGTCCGGATAAATCCTGGCCCGCGAAAACCGGGCGGACCAGCAGTAAAAGGACACGGCGATGGGGAATACCGCCGAGTGGCACCCCGCGATTTCCATGTGCAACCCCAGGCAGGTCGTTTTCCCTCCCACTCCCAGGGGGCCGATTCCCAGGTTGTTGACCGCCCGGAATAATTTTTCTTCCAGGGCCGCCACCTGGGGGTCTTCGTGCCGGCTGTTCAGCGGTTCCCGGTAGATCGCCCTGCGGGCCAGGTACTCGGTGAAATCGATCCCGAATCCACCCACCGCTACACCCACAATGTTAGGAGAACAGTTTTCCCCCCCGGCCATGGCCACTGCATCCAGGACGGTTTTCAGGATGGTGCTCTCCTTGGGCGCTCCGGGGATGGGCACCACCGCCGAGCTTTTGATTTCCGCCCCCCCGCCCCGGGGCACGGCCAGCAGTTCCAGGTAATCGATCCGGTTATTGTAATTCACAAAAATGGGGGGCGCCCCCCAGCCCACATTGTCTCCCGAATTCACGTTGGTGAGGGGATGGGTGACCTGCTGTCTCAAAGGGGCGTCCCTTGTCGCTTTCCGGGTGGCCTCTTCCAGTTCGGCTCTCACGTCCCCCTCAACGGCCAAAGCCGGAGGGAGATCGAGGTAGAACATGGGTACTCCCGTGTCCTGGCAAAGGGGAACCCCCCGTGCCCGGCTGACCTCCATGTTCCGGACCATCGCCTCGAGATAGGCCTTGCCTTTCGAATTGGGCTCTTCCGCCGCCGCCCGCCGAATGGCCTCCTCCACTCCCGGAGGGAGAACTTTGGAAGCATGTTGGAGCATAAGGTAAGAGACCTTCCCCAAAAAATCGGCTTGAATCACCTGCATTGCAGCCATCCTTGAACCTCCTACCGGCCTTTCTTCCCCAGACTGAAATCCCCTGCGCCGTGGGCAAAAATCATGAGGAATCCTCCAGCGATGGTCAGGTTTTTCATGAACATGATCGTTTGAACCTGGTTGGAGAAATCCAGGTGAAAAAGCAGCGCCGCCAGGATGCAAAAGCCGGCCAGAAAAAGGGAAAAAACTCGAGCCTGCCATCCCACAATGACCCCGATGGCGCCGGCGATCTCCAGGAAGATGACCAGGGGCAGCAGCGCCCCCGGCACCCCCTTCGACTCCATGTAGCCCACGGTCGCCTTGTACCCCCCAATCTTGTTGATACCCGACTGGAGGAACATGAAAGAAATCAAAATGCGGCCCAGTAACCCGGAAAATCCATAGATTGCTGACATGGTGCCTCCCTTCTCAGGTCTTAGCTCCCTTTATCCTGCCCATGCCCGGCTTCACGGTTCTGGGTAGGTGTTTTTTCAACTTCGTTGACAGGAAGGTTCAATGTTTATATATTAAACCAGTTTTGCTCCTAACAAGGAGGGGAAAATGACCGATAAATTTCCATCTCTGGTAATCGCCAAGGGAAAGGGTGAAATAGAAATCCTTCCCAAGATGGCCAACCGCCATGGCCTCATCGCCGGGGCCACGGGCACGGGGAAGACCGTTACCCTGCGGGTCCTGGCCGAGCATTTCAGCAGCATCGGGGTTCCTGTCTTCATGGCCGATGTGAAGGGCGACCTCTCCGGCCTGCCTTTTCCGGGGGGGGATCACCCCAAGATCGCGGAAAGGGTCAAGAAGCTCGGGCTTTCCGACTTTTCCCCCCAGGGCTACCCGGTGGTTTTTTGGGACGTCTTTGGAGAACAGGGCCATCCCGTTCGCGCCACGGTCTCCGAGATGGGCCCCCTGCTTCTGAGCCGAATCCTCAACCTCAACGACGTCCAGAGCGGGGTTCTCACGATCACCTTCAAGATTGCCGACGACAACGGCCTCCTGCTTCTGGACCTCAAGGACCTCCGGTCCATGATCCAGTTCGTGGGAGACAACGCGGAGCAGTTCAAAACCCAATACGGAAACATTTCCGCCGCCAGCATCGGAACCATCCAGCGGAATCTCCTGACCCTGGAGCAGCAGGGGGCCGAGAAATTCTTCGCGGAGCCGGCTCTCGACCTTCAGGACTTCCTGCAGACCGACGCCAAGGGGAAAGGAGCGATCAACATCCTGACCGCCGACAAGTTGATGCAGTCGCCCCGGCTTTACGCCACTTTTCTCCTCTGGATGCTCTCCGAGCTGTTCGAAAACCTTCCCGAGGTGGGAGACCCGGCCAAACCCAAGCTGGTCTTCTTTTTCGACGAGGCCCATCTTCTGTTCGATGAGCTTCCCAAGGTGCTGGAAGAGAAGATCGTGCAGGTAGTCCGCCTCATCCGCTCCAAAGGGGTCGGAGTCTATTTCATCACCCAGAATCCCCTGGACCTGCCCGAGACCGTCTTAGGACAATTGGGAAACCGGGTGCAGCACGCCCTGCGGGCCTTTACCCCCCGGGACCAAAAAACCGTGAAGGCCGCGGCCGACACGTTCCGCGCCAATCCCAAACTGAACGTGGCCAAAGTCATCACCGAGCTGGAAGTGGGGGAAGCCCTCGTTTCCGTGCTGGATGAAAAAGGGGCCCCCACGGTTGTGGACCGGGCATTGATCTATCCTCCCCAAAGCCGCCTGGCCCCCCTCGGCCCGGAAGAACGCTCCAAAATCATCCAGGGGTCGGTTCTCTACGGGCACTATGAAAAGGCGGTGGACCGGCAGTCGGCCTTCGAAATCCTCAAATCGCGGGCGGAAGAAAAGCAGGCGCAAGCTCCCCCCCCTGCCAGAGGCCGGGGCGCGCCCCCCAAATCCCAGACGGAAATCATTGTCGGGGCCATAGCCAAGAGCGCCGCCCATGCTGTGGGAAGCCAGATCGGCCGCCAGATCATCCGAGGGGTTCTCGGTTCGATTTTCGGGGGTGGGCGGGGACGATAAAAAAATCATTTACTTTTGGAAGCGGATATCCTATTATCCTTTCCCAAATTCTACTAAAAGGAGGGTGTTTATGAAGAGAATCCTGATGGTCGTCGGACTGGTTGTGCTGGTTGCTTCTTTTGCCCTGGCGGGCGCCCCCAAGAGCTACCAGGTAACGGGCCCGGTCCTGGAGTTCGACGGGGACCATATTACCGTATTAAAGGGGAAGGATGAGAAACACGAGATCGCCTTCGATAAAGACGTGAAAGTAACCGGAGGAGAGATCAAAAAGGGGGCTAAGGTTACGGTTCATTATAAAATGGTCGCCGTATCGGTCGAGGTGAAAGAGCCGCCCAAGGAGGCCCCCAAGAAAAAATAATCCCCAAAGGCCATGGGCTTAAGTGAAAGGGGGGCGGATTTGATTTCCGGCCCCCCTTTCATTTAAGCCCGGTCTCTGCTGGGCCCTGCACCCATATGTCTTCGTGTTCTACGCTTTCAGTTCCGATGTGCAGCTGGGGCAGCGAGTGGCCTTGATGGGAATGCTGCTGAAGCAAAAAGGGCAATCTTTTTTCGTGGGCGCTTCCGCCTCCTGCTTCCGGAATCGGTTGACATTCTTCACCAGAATAAAGACGGCAAAGGCGACGATCAGGAAGTTGATGATCGTGTTGACGAAGAGGCCGAAGTTCATGGTCACCGCCCCCGCGGCTTTGGCGGCGGCTATGGAAGCGTAGGGTCCCGCCGCTTTCCCCTCCTTGAGCACGGCAAAGATGTTGGAAAAATCCACGTTCCCCAGGAGCAGGCCGATGGGTGGCATGATAATGTCATTCACCAGGGAGTTCACAATGGGCCCGAAAGCGGCCCCGATGATGATCCCCACGGCCATGTCCAAAACGTTCCCTTTCATGGCGAATTCTTTGAATTCTTTAAACATTTTTCCCTCCTTGGGTAATAAGAGGATTGGTTTAAAATTCTTCCTGCCGCCCCCCCATCAGCGGGAAGGAAGATGCTGGTGGTCCTAAAACGCATACTGCAAAGCCAGAATCCATAGAAAATCATCTTTCTCGATTCCCGGTGGCGGTTCGCTGTTCCGGTCCCAGATGTTCGACAGCTTCAGGTTCCACCCGGCTCCGACCGGCGATAAGATGTAGGCTTCATTCCGCAGGGTGTATTCCCCGCCATACTCCAGGCTGGGATAAATGACCAATTGATCGCCGACGCTCAGGTACTTGCCGAACTTGTAACGAAAGTCGGCGGCCAGGCGGGCGGCAAGGTAATCCTTGTTCTGGCCCTCGTAAAGATCCTCATACGAGTAGGCCAAACCGCCCTCAAACAGCAGGAATTTTACTTCATCATCCCAGAATTGGTAGCCTACCCCGGGACCGACCACGTATCGCAGCCTCCAGTTTTTGAATTCATCGTTGTAGGCCTCCAGGGCAAGGTATCCATAGACCTGCTTGCTGAAGAAATGGTCGTACTTCAGGAGGCCATAGGCATTGCGGGCGGTGATATCGTCTTTGTCTTCGGCGTAATTCCAGAGGAAACGCCCGGTAAAGCGGTCTGCTTCACTTTTCCAGATGGCCTCCGCTCCCACCGAGGCGCCTTTTCTTTCTGTATTTCCGGTTTGCATCGAAGCGCCGAGGGCGATGTTTCCCCTCCATTTGGGGGGGACTTTCGGAGGAGTGACCATGCCGGCGACTTTGGTCAATTCCACTGTCCTGGAGGGCTGTCCGGGGGTCGTCTCCACGGCGATTTTCCCGCCTTCCACCGTAGCGATTTTTCCCTTCAGGGCCTCCCCGCTCACCAGATAAAGGTCAATAGGTCTGTTGGTGGTGATCTTTTTGATTTTGGCGATCTCGATCTCAACCGGCTGGGAGTAGTCCGTCTTCAGGGTCAGTTTCCCCCCTTCCAGCTTTTCAATCGCACCGGTCAGGATGTTCCCGTTCACCAGAACGATTTCATCGGCCAGGCCCTGCCCGGAACCTAAAACGAAACATAAACCCAAGACTCCCATACCCAAGAAAATTTTCTTCAGCATCTTCCCTCGGATCCTCCTTTCTGCGGAATTATCACCCCCCACATTTTCCTAATCTTATACGTTATTTGCAATTTTATCTACAAGTAATCGGAATAGGAAATAGCCCTATAAAGGGTCAAACTCCAATGTATTATTGACGAAAAGCACGCCCAAAAGGAGGATGGATTAAAGTGGCTTGCCTTTCCCGCCCATCTTGGATAATTTGATAGGAGAGTCTTTGGGCAGGGGCATCCCGAGTTTTGCGGGACAGCGTGCCCCTGCAACCCTTTTTCATCGGGAGTCCTACATGCGAGGAATCTTTTATCCCCACAGCGTGGCGGTGATCGGGGTCTCCAATTCTCCGGACAATATGGGCCGGGGGATTGTGTTCAACCTTACCGAATTCGGTTACCAGGGAATCATCTATGAAGTGGGTCCGAAGGGCGGGGTCTTCGCCGGAAGGAGAATCTACAAATCCGTCCTGGACATTCCCGATCACGTTGACCTGGCGGTGATTCTCACCCCGGCGCGGACCATCCCGGGAATCCTGGAGGAATGCGGTCAGAAAGGAATCCGCCGGGCGGTGGTCGAATCTTCGGGCTTTCGGGAGTTCGGGGAAGAAGGCAAAAAAATCGAAGAGGAAATTATCCGGGTCGCCTCCCGCTGGGGAATTCGGTTCGTGGGTCCCAATTGCATCGGGGTGATAAACATGGAAACCGGTCTTTGCACCCCCTTTCCGCCCCTGCGCAGGATCGTCCGGCCCGGCGACATCTCCATGATCTCCCAGAGCGGGGGAGTGGGCATGTCGGTCCTCAACCTCATGGCCAACGAGGGATTGGGGCTGAACAAATTCGTCTCCGCGGGGAACATGCTGAATGTCCAGACCGAGGAGCTTCTGGAATATTTCATCGAAGACCCGGGCACCAAATATATTCTACTCTACCTGGAAGGGATCCAGGACGGAAAACGGCTGATGGAGGTGGCCCGGAAGTCTTCCAAGCCTATTATCGCCTTTAAGGCCAACATCGGTCATTTCGGTAAATCGATCGCTTCTTCCCATTCCGCCTCTCTTTCCAGCAACGACCGGGTGGTGGACGCGGCCTTCCGCCAGTGCGGGATCATCCGTGTCAACGACGCCACCACCCTGGGCAATGACTTGAAGATTCTTCGCCTCCCCCCCATGCGGGGCAACAACCTGGCCATCATCTCCCGCTCCGGCGGTCACGCGGTGATCGCCGCCGATGCCTGCGAGATGTCCGGTTTTTCCCTGGCTCCCTTTCCCAAGGAGTTCCTGGAAGAGATTGAAAAACACTTTCGGGCCTCGGTGATCAAACTGACCAACCCCCTCGACCTGGGCGATCTCTTCGACCTGGAGATCTATTTGAAAATCATCGACCGGACCCTGGCCCAGAAGGAAGTGGATGGAATCGTTTTCCTCCACACCTTCAACGCCACCTTTGAAGGCCCTCGGTCCAGGGAACTTTTCCAGAAGGTCATGGAGCTTTCCCAAAAATATGACAAGCCTGTGGCCATTTACGTATCCACGGAAGACCAGGAAGTAAACTATTTGAAGCGGAACTTTAACTATCCCATCTTTACCCAGGTGGTGGAGACGATTCGAGCCCTGGGAATCAACCGCCGCCATTATGCCGAAAGCCAGCGTTTGCGCCAACCGGCGGAGATTCCTTATTTTCCGGTGGACAAAGAGAGAGTGAAGCCCTTTCTGGAGAAGGCCTCGAAGGAGAAGCGGGACCTCTTGATCCACGAGGCGGCGGAGATCCTGGGCATATACGGGGTCCCCATGGTCCGGGGAGTGGCTGTTCCCGACGAAAAGGGGGCCGTTCAGGCCGCGAAGCAATTGGGCTTCCCCGTGGCCATGAAGGTGATTTCCCGGGAGATCTCCCATAAGTCCGATGTGGGGGGAGTACAGCTGAACCTAAGAAGCGAAGCGGGATTCACCGATGCCTACCAGGACATGATCCGCCGGATTCGGCAGGAATATACCGAAGCCAAGATCGAAGGGGTTCTCATCCAGTCCATGGTTACCGGGGGAAGGGAGCTGATCGTCGGGGGCCGGCAGGACGACCAGTTCGGCCCGGTGGTTCTGGTCGGCCTGGGGGGAATTTTCGTGGAGATCTTCGGCGAGGTTTCCGTCCGAGTGGCCCCCCTTTCTCACCGCGAGGCGATGGAGATGATCGACGAGCTGCGCGGGGCCGCCATCCTCAAGGGCGCCCGCGGGCTGAAACCTTCCGACATGCAGGCGGTGGTGGAAGTTTTACTGCGAATCTCCCAGCTTCTCTCCGATTTTCCTGAAATCAGGGAAATGGACCTCAACCCGCTGCGGGTTTTCTCCGTGCGGGAAGGCTGCATGGCCCTGGACGTGCGGATGATTTTAGAGAAAGAATAGAGTAGGGGCGGTTCGCGAGTCCTCCCTACTGTCCGCAAATTCGGAAATCTTGTAGGGGCAATTCATGAATTGCCCCTACTCTGTTTTGGAAATGAATTTCTCGTCTCCCGAGACATTGACCAGAACGCTCGTGCACCGGGCCATGCAGACGGTCTTCCCCGCCTCATCCTGAATCTCCACGTCGCTTACAGAGATCAGACTTCCCATCTTGGCGATTCGCCCGACCGCGGTCAGGGTTCCCTTCTGGGCCGGCGCCAGGAAATGGATGTCCATCTGAACGGTCCTGGGTCGCTGCCCCAGGGAAAGCCGGGTCCCCACCGCCAGGAGGCCGGCTACATCCGCCAGGGAGCAAAGAACCCCTCCCTGAACGATTCCCTGGGTATTGATGTGAAAAGGCTGGATGGTCAAAGAAAGCCTGGCCACCCCGTCAGCGGCGTCCACAAATTCCATCTTCAGGTGCCGGAAAAAAGGAGAACTTTCCAGGACTTTTCTCAAGAGTTCCTGGTCAATGGTCGGCAGGATTTTTCCATTCATACGTATTTTTTATCTGTTTTCCCCCCAATATATTTCAACGATCCTGAAAATCTGCGTTCATCTGCGTCCCATAAGATCATTTCGGGGCCATCCGCAAAGCGCCATCCAGCCGGATGACTTCCCCGTTCAAATAGGGATTCAGGATAATCTGCTCCACCAGCATGGCGAATTCGTCCGGGTTACCGATTCGTTTGGGAAAGGGGACGGATTCGTTAAGGGCCTTGATGTAGTCCTGCGGGAGAAGGGCCAGAAGGGGAGTGTTGAAAAGCCCCGGCGCGATGGTCATCACCCGGATTCCAAGGCTGGACAGGTCCCGGGCCATGGGGAGGGTCATCCCCACCACCGCTCCCTTGGAAGCAGAATAGGCAGCCTGCCCGATCTGGCCGTCGAAAGCCGCGGTGCTGGATACATTGACAATGACCCCTCTTTCCCCATTTTCCGCTGGGGAGTTTAGCGTCATCGCCAGGGCTGCCTTGCTGGCCACGTTGAAGGTCCCGATCAGGTTTAGGCGAATGACCTTTTCGAAATTGGATAATGAATGAGGCCCGGTCTTGGTGACCGTTCTCTCCGCCCATCCGCTTCCCGCTGCATTGACGCAGATATGGACCCCGCCGTAGGTCACCCTGGCTTTTTCAATCGTGCGGGTCACATCGTCCTCGCTGGTGACATCGGTCTTGCAGAAAAGGACCTCTTTTCCCAGTTCAGATACCAGGGCTTTTCCTTTTTCCTCCTGGACATCCAGGATGACTGCGTTTCCCCCGGCGGCCGCAATCCTCCGGACGGCGGCAGCTCCCAGGCCCGAAGCGCCCCCGGTAACCAATGCCGTTTTTCCTTTTATCTCCATAATCTCCTCCTTAAGGTTTATTAGCCCATAAATTCCAAGAACTTGCTTTCGCCGATGATTATACAGAATTCCCTTGGTTTTCCAACAGCAATTTCTCCCGCTGGCCAGGGTTTTTCGGTGGCGAAATTCTAGCAACTTCGTAAAATAGTATCCAATCAAACATCGGGAGGGCGGCGATGAAGGTATTCCCAAGATGGTTCCTGGTTGCTCTTTTCTTGCTGTTTCCCATGGCACTCTCTTCCTGCACTCATCTGGGCATGAACCGGTACAAGGCCGAGGGAGACGAGACGCTTCCCGGGTTGAAAGAGCCGGTGACCGTGGTTCGGGACGAGAAGGGCATGGCTTACATCTATGCCCAGAATGAAGAGGATGCCATGATCGCTTACGGCTTCACGGTGGCCCAGGATAGGCTCTTTCAAATGGAATTGACCCGGCTCTTCGCCACGGGGAGAATCAGCGAAATGATCGGGGAGAAGGGAGAAGCCACAGACACACGGATGAGGACCATCGGTTTCCACCGCCATGCCAAACGGCATGCGGCCATTCTGGAGCCGGGGACCAAGAATCTCATGCAAAAATACCTGGATGGAGTCAATTTCTTTATCCAGAGCCATTCGGGCGAGTACCCCCTGGAATTCAAGCTGGCGGGGATCAAGCCCAAACCCTGGGACATCGCCGACTCCATGGCGGTTTTTTACCTCATGAGCTGGGATTCAGCGGCCAATATCCAGACCGAAATCATCACCCAGATGCTGGCCGAAAAGGTTGGGTTGGAAAAGGCCAGAGAAATCTTTCCCCTGAACATTCACCCGGAGGATGAATCCGCGGGAAAGGCTTCTATTCCCCTCCCGGCTTCGGAATTGGCCGCCCTGGGTTTTGCCTCGGATAAGAAACTGCTGGCTTTTCTCGAGGACCGCTCCCTCCAAATGGGGAGTAATAACTGGGTCACCGGGCCGCGGCTTTCCTCGGGCGGCAAGCCCATCGTGTCCAATGACCCCCATCTGGACGCCCGGACTTTGCCCGGCCCGTGGTACCCCTGCGGCCTCATCACCCCGGAATTCCGCTGGGTGGGAGTGGGGATTCCGGGCATCCCGGCCATGGTGGTCGGAAGAAATGAGCATATTGCGGTGGGGGTTACCAACGCTTACGGAGATGCCCAGGATCTTTATGTGGAAACGATAGATCCCAAGAATCCGGGCCGGTACCTGGAGGGAGAACAATCCCTGCTCTTTGAGGTGATTACGGAGAAGCTGGCCATTAAAGACAAAAATGCCGCCGGAGGAATGGGGGAAAAAGAGATCAAGATTCGGCTTACCCGCCGGGGCCCCGTTATTTCGGGAGTGCTTTCCGGGTTTAAGACGGAGAGGGTTGTCACTCTTCGCTGGGCCCCTTTTGAAACCATGGGGCCGTACATCGGGGCCGACCGGATCATGATGGCCAGATCGGCGGAAGACATTCGGCAGGCCCTCAGCCGTTTCGACATCATGATGCTGAACTTCGTCTTTGCCGACCGGGATGGAAACATCGGCTGGATTGCCAGCGGGAAGCTACCCATCCGCTCCCAGGGAGACGGAACCGTTCCCTATGTGGTGAAAGACGGGAAAGACAACTGGGCCAGCTGGATCCCCTTTGATAAAAATCCTCAACTTCGCAATCCCCCCAAAGGTTGGTTGGGAACCTGCAACCATTACACCGTGAGTCGGGATTACCCTTTCTATTACTCCTCCTACGTGGCCCCTTCCTACCGCTACCGCAGGCTCATCCAACTCATGGAGCAGCCCGGGAGAAAATCAACGGAAGACCACTGGCAATTCCAGAGGGATCCCATGAACCTCATGGCCCGGGAGATTTCGCCCATCATGGCCGAGGCCCTGCTGGCTAGTCAGGACACGAAAGAGTTGGGTGAAATCCTCTCCCAATGGGATTACCTTGATCTGATGGATCGGGCCGCTCCCACCATTTTTCAGGCGGTTTACCGGGAATTCGCTCTTCTGGTTTTTCAGGACGAGCTGGGGGGGGACCTGGCCGCGGCCATGCTGAAGGTCTATTATTTCTGGCAGGAAAGATTGCAGCGGATGGTGATGGAAGGAAACTCTCCCTGGTTTGACAATATCCTGACCAAGGATAATCAGGAAACGAGGGATTACCTTTTTCGTCAGGGGGCCTTGAAGGCCAAAGAAAAACTCAGCTCCATTTTCGGCCCCGATCCCCGGGAATGGAAATGGGGAAAGGTGCATACCCTCGAATTTGTAAGCCCCATCCGCCGGGAGGGTTTCGGCAAAGGCCTGCTGGGAAAAGGCCCGCACCCCTTCCAAGGATCGGGAGAAACCCTCCACCGGGCCACGTTTGCCTTCCTCGATCCCTTCAAGGTGGTCAGTTCGGCTTCCTTGAGAATGGTGGCGGATTTAAACGACGACGATAAGGTATTGGCGGTATTGCCGGGCGGTGTCGCGGGCCGATTCTTCCATCCCCACGCCAAGGATCAGATCGGGGCCTTCCTTAGCGGAGAGAAAATGCACTGGTGGTTCAGCGACAAGGCTATTCAAGAAAATAAGAAAACATCCCTTTCTTTGAAACCACGATAAATCGCCCTTGCCAAAGCGATTTTACATCTTTCTTTATGCTATGCGCCATGCTTTATGGGCTATGCTTTTTCTTGGATGATCTCGGAAATTTCTTTCACGGCGATCTTTCCTTCCAGGTCCTCGGCCTTCGCCGCATCCTCCAGCATCTTGGCGCAGTTGGGGCAAGCCACTGCGAGCATGGAAGCTCCGGTTTCGGCCGCCTCGCGGACTCGCGCTCGGGCGGGACTCTCCGGGCCACTCCCCAGAAGGTCAGTGAAGAAATTCCCCCCTCCTCCCCCGCAGCAGAAGGCATTCTCCTTGACCCGACCCATTTCCAATAACAGCAAACCGGAGAGGGACTTTAAAACCTTGCGGGGAGCCTGGTATTCCTTGTTGTGCCGTCCGAGGTAGCAGGGATCGTGGTAAGTGACTCGCAGAGGGGAAGGTGCGGGAAGGGCGCCTAGCTTCTTTGCCTGCATGGCCAGGACCTGGGTGTAATGGAAAACCTCGAGGGGATACGAATCCTTGGGGTAATCGTTCTTGAAGGCATGGTAGGCATGGGGGGAAAGGGTGATGACCTTGTGCACGGCCAGCCTTTGGAAGGCCCGGATGTTTTGTTCCACGAGGGATTGAAAAACTCCTTTTTCTCCCAGGGAGCGAGCCTCGTTCCCGTCGCAATTCTCCTCCGTCCCAAGAACCCCGAAAGAGACTCCCAGCTTCTTAAGAAGGCTCGCCACGGACCGGGCCATCATCCTACCCCGCTCGTCGAGGGATCCCACGCAACCGGCGTGAAATAAATATTCCTGGCTGGAATAGGGCTCCAATCCTAAACCCTGCTGCCACTTCTCCCTCTCCGATCCGGGAAGCTTATAAGGATTGCCGTGGACTTGTAAGGCTTTCAAGTAATCCCGCACCGCCAGCGGAACGATGCCCCGGTTGACCAGCTCTTCCCGGGCCGCCAGGAAAGCATGAAGGATATCGTCTTTAAACTTGGGGAAGACGCAGTGCTCCACGCAGTTCCCGCAGGTGGCGCAAGAAAAAAGGATCTCCGCCAGGCGTGGGCTGGTCTTCATTTCCCCGTTCAGCCAGGCCCGTAACAGCCACATCCGGCCCCCCGGAGAGTAGGTTTCAAACCGGAACCTGGAGTAGGAGGGGCAATTGAAATCCTGGTAGTTGTCCGGAAACTTGCAGTAACCGCAGCGGAAGCACCGGTGGAGGATGTCGGCGAATTCCATCATCTCACCTCCCAGTTGCCGGGATTCATGATTCCTTGGGGGTCCAGCATGGACCGGACGCGGTTTATGAGATCACGGGTGTGGGGATCCATCCTTCCGATGATCTGTTTCTGGGCCGGGGCCTCGGCTTTCCAGGGAATTCCGCCCATCTCCAGAACTTCCCGGTTGGTTTCTTCGAGCGCCCTGCGGGCCCGGTCCACATCCGCTTCGTCCGCCCGGTTGAAGGGGTAGGCAAAAAAGAACATCATGCAGTGGCCCAGGCCGATGATCCGCGCGCCGGTGGAGTAAGTCGTCCCCTGCCGCGCGGCGATCTCGATTCCCGCCCGGTAGGCTTTGGGAAAGAGATCGATGGGCATGATGCCCCCCACGTACTCAAATCCCCCTCCCTTGCGCACATCGGCGAATTGAGCCAAAGTGGTCTGGGGAGCCTCCAGAAAATTTTTCTTCATGGGCGGTGGGAGCGGAAGGAAGCCCCCCACTTTTCGGTCGATCCATTTCTTCAAAGAAGCCCGGATCAGGTTTCTCTTCCAGATCAGTTCTTCCTGCGTGTCCGCGGTGTAGTTTATGTTGACGTGCTGAAACCCCTTCGCCCAGTCCGGTTTGGGGGTCATCCACGCGGTGATGTCTTCGGCCACCTGGACCCCCGAGGCCTGGTAAAGAACCTCTGGGACCAGTTCCGGGTCTTCGGTGACAAAGACCCCCACATCCTGGTAAGGCCGATTGGGGTAGAGCTTGATGGCCAGCTTGGTCACCACTCCTGTGGTCCCGAACCATCCCAGGAAAAGCCCGGCCAGATCGGGAAGAGGCGCCCGGCCAAACCAATAGGGGGAAGTAGAGCAGGAGCCGATTTTCACGACCTCTCCCGTGGGCAAGACCACCTCCATGCCGTTAAGCATGTCCGAATGGAACCCGGCCGCGTGGGAGAGGTGCCCGGAGCCGTGGATCAGAATGTTTCCCCCGATGGTGGCCATGGGAGGGGAGTCGGGAACGGAGTGCTTCAGGGTTGGATGATTTTTCTTCAAATAAGCCTGGAGCATCCCCTGGGAAGTTCCCGCCTCCACCAGGGCGTAGCGGCTCTTTTCGTTCACCTCCAGAATTCGGTTCATCCTCTTCATATCTAAGACGATTCCGCCCCTAAGGGGCCGGGAAAGGCCCGAGAGCACCAATCCTCCGCCCATGGGGACCAGGGGAATTTTCCTGCGGTTGGCCAGGAGGACGATCTTTTGTACCTCATCGGTCGTGGCCGGCAGGACTACATAATCCGGCTCGTGAGGTTCCATGGTCCCCGGGTCGCGGGAGTACATGAAGCGTTCTTCCGGCTGGTTGGAGACGTATGCGGGGCCAACGATCTCAGCCAGCTCTTTATAGACGTCTTCCATATCTCAACCCCCCTTCATACCCTCGCCCAGGGCGATCTGGCATAGGTCGTTCATAAGGATGGGCATGATTCCCCTCTTGAGCACGGATTCGCCCAGGGTGAAAAGACAGGCCGGGCAGCTGAACACGCAGAACTTGGCCCCTGCCGCGGCCATGTCGTCCAGGTTCCTCTTTTGGACGTCGTCCGCCAGATCATCCTGCTGCTGGGCCCGGAAGACCGCCCCGCAGCAGAGGGCGTTTTCCCGGTCGTATTTCCTATCCACCCTCTCCGCCCCGATCTTCCTGAAGATCTCGTCCACCCATGGCTGGGTCTCCGGGACCAGCCGGTTGGAACAGGACCGCTGGTAGGCAACTTTCTGGCCCAGGGGCTTGATCCGGTCCTGCAATTCATCCAGCCTCTTGTTCAGGTATTCGAATAGATGGATCGGCCTGAAGGGAACCGGAATCCCGAAGGCCGGGGCCAGATGGGTATAGGTTCCGTAGCATTCATCGTGGAAACAGATGAGTTCGTTCACTCCGCTGTCCTTGAGGTAATGATCCCAGATGTTGGCGATCACCTCCGGGAGTCTTTTCCGGATGACCGAATTTTTTCCGAAGTGAAGCCACATGACGTTGCAGAAAATATCGCTTCCCACGATGGTGGAAGCCCCCTCGAAGAGCTTTCCCCGGATGCTTCCGGCCAACATGGGGAAATAGCACATGTTTATTACCGGGGGCTGGACTTTCTTGGGCGTGATCTTGCCCCGGGGGCCCATCATGAGGACCTGCTGCTTGGTGATGGGTTGAGGAACCGGCCAAATTCCCAGTTTTTCCTGCTGGTCCACGAGGTGATAAAAAGGATGGTTCCCGTAGGGGCAATACTCCTCGCAGGCATAGCAGGTGACGCACTCCTCCAGGACCCGGGACTTTTCCCCCCGAAGGAGGCGCTGCCTCTCCTCTTTGGCTGTCTGGAGGTCCATCTTCATGTACTGGCACCTCGTCAAGCAATCGATGCTCTCGCACCTTTCACAGATTCCCGTGGAAAATTTCAATTCATTCATGGGTCCGGCTCCTTCCGGGGCTGAGGGTGAAGGGAAAATAGGTCTTGGGGATGGGGGAAAAGTCCTGGTCTGCCATCGGTCATTACCTTCCCTCATCCTTAATTGGATAGGAGGAAAATTTGGGGGGCGACAACCAGAAGCCTGGAACCTTATGGAAAAAACGTCAGCTCCAAGGAAAAACCGTTTCATGCTTGCCGGAATGGCCAACTGAACAATAGTTTTAACCCTTCATTTTGTCAAGGCCAAGCCGGCTGACATCTGGCTGATTAAGTTGCCTTGGTTAAGGCTTCCAATTTTACAATTTCATCATGCCCCTGCCCTGCCTTCTTTGGGCTAAGCTGCACGAGGTCCTTGAAATTTTTCCCTGCCGTGTTGCAGCCTGAACCGCGGCAGGCAGGGAAGACAAATTCCCTGATCCATGAATACGGCTATAAACCCAAAAAGGAACCTCTGGATGGGAAGCGAAGTTGACTGAATGGATCAGTCCTTATCCGTCCTCATCACAAAAAAATTCGGGCTGCAATCCCGAGAATCGCAGGACCGCAGCCCGAAAATTCTTACATCGGCTTATTTTTTCCCGAAGATTCTTTCCTTGAAACTGAGGCCTGATACTCGGGACCTGAAGCCTGGGTTTGGTTATTTCACCATCCAGAGGTCTCCCTCCCACATGGCCTCGAAGAGAGCCAAACTCTCCTCCTTGGACATGGACCGGGGGTTGTTGGGGCGGGGATATTTGGCCACGTTGAGTTCCCCCATCTTGGCCACGTCCTCATGTTTGAATCCCATCTCTTGCAGGCTCACCGGAAGCTTCACGTCGGCGGTCAAATCGTAAACCAGCTCGCAGGCCCACCTCCCCGCCTCCCGGGCGGAAAGGGAATCCACCTTCTCCCCCATGGCCCGGGCGATCAAGGCCAGCCGGTCTTCGATGACCGGGAGGTTGAAGGCCATGGTGTAGGGGAGTCCGATTCCGCAGCCCACTCCATGGGCCGTGGGCTGGAACATGGCCAGGACATAAGAGATGCTATGGGCGTAGAGCCCCCCGGTGCCGGTGAAGGAAATCATGGCCAGCGTCGCCCCCATGGACATGTAATAGCGGGCCTCCACGTCGCTCCCGCTGAAGGTGGCCCGGCGGAGATACTTGGAAATCAGGTCAATTCCTCCCACGGCGAGGCAGTCATAGAAGGGATTGGCCAGTTTGTTCATGATGCTTTCGACCGCGTGGGAAAGGGCATCGATCCCTGTAGAGGCGGTGACTTTGGGCGGCATGGAAAGGGTCAGTCCCGGGTCGATGATGGCGATCTCCGGATACGCGAAGGGGGAGCCCATGAAATACTTGTCTTTCCCCGCGGAGCATACAAAGAACATGGAGACTTCACTCCCCGTGCCCGCGGTTGTCGGGATCAAGATTTTCTTCAAGGCCGGGTTGTTGACCACCTTCTTGCTCATCAATTCCAGAGGGGGTTGGGGATTGGTGGCCACGACGGAGGTCAGCTTGGCCATGTCCATGGCACTTCCGCCCCCCAGCCCGATCACCAGGTCAGATTTTTCTTTCCGGACCATATCATAGAGAGCATCTGCGGTCTCGATGTGGGGCTCGGGGTCCACCTTGCCAAAGATGCCCACCTTCATGCCTTCCTTCTCCAGGTTCTCTTTCACCAGCTCGGCATACCCGAGCTGGACCATGACCTCGTCCGTCACCAGGAGGACCTGCTTTCCACCGAGCTTCTTCGCCTGTTCTCCCACCTTGTTTATGGTATGGAATCCGAAAAGAATGCCGTTGGGGGGAAGAATGCCCGCGGTCTGGAAGACAAATTCTCTTTTTAGGTGAGGGGGAACCTCATAATTCAAATTTGCTTTCGCCATGTGAAATCTCCTTTCTGAATCAGGGTAAGTTACCCGAGCGGGTTAGAGCTCGAAGGAATAATTTTTTTCCTGGGCTAAAATAACTTTTTAGCCCCCCTTAAGTCAAGGAATATAAATTTGGGTCTTCTCCCAATCGAGCGGGTAAAAAGGGAGAAAACGACTCCATCGCACACGCCCCGGGCGGGATGCCGCCCTGGGCCCGGCCAACTCTCTTCCGGCATGGGTAGACCCGGGAATCTCAAAATCTTCCTCAAACACCCACTCGATAGGGAGAAGACCCATAAATTTTAGGGTAGGGGTGGAGAAATAATTATCTTTGATGGATGAGGCGAGCTCCCGGGTGGGGGACCCGGAACCAGGGAATATTGGTTCCTTCCAGGCTGCCGATGAAGGCCGTTTTTCTTTCTTCCCAGCCGAAACAGATGTTGGAGGGCCGCTGGAGGACTTTTCTTCCGGGGTCTTCAAGGACGATCTGCAATTCCCTGCGGGGGGTGAGATAGCCAACGGCATTCCAGGCTGGAAATGTGATCCATAAATTTCCCGCCTCATCGAAGGCGATGCCGTCGGGGAACCCGAGCGGGGCGAGGGTGCTGGGGCCATACAGTTCCCCGTGGGATAAAGACCCGTCGGGGTGAATCTTAAAACGCAGGATCCTCCGCAGCATGGTCTCGGCCACATAGAGATGCGTTTCTTCGGGGTCCAAGGCGAGGCCATTGGCAAAATAGATTCTTTCGGCCACGATCCGGGCCTTCCCTTTTTCGAGGAGAATGATGCTTCCATCCGCCGAAGGCTGCTGGAGGGCCTCGTTCACATCCTGCCGGGCGGTCGAGTTAGACACCCAGAGCCGGCCCTTGGAGTCCACAAAGGGGAAATTGGGGGTGGTGATCTTCATTCCCTCGGCCTCGGTCAGCAATACTTCATGATGTCCCTGGGGATGAAGGGCCTGGACCTGACCGTTTCCGATGTTGGCCACGATGCAGCGGCCCTGACCATCCAGGCAGATTCCGTTGGGAGTTCCGCCGAGGTCCCCGAAAAAAGCCGTCCGCCCGTCCCGCTGGACCTGGGCGATCTGCCCCCTCCCGTCCGCGGTATAAAGGCTGCCGTCATCGAGGGCCATCACCCCTTCCGGCCTTACGATTCCTTGCCCCAGGGTCTGGACTTCGGATATATCGACTTTCATCCTCTTCCCTTCTTCCATTCGTTTTTTCCGGTAAAATCCCCAGGTCAAATTTCACCCGGAATAGGCTTGATATGCTTAGAACGATAATCGATAAAAATCCCCAAAAATAATTTGGTGTCGGCTCGCCTGATAATTCTCCGGCTCTAAAACAGATCAAAGAGTTTGCCGCCAGAATTAGTAGAACCTTACAAAAAGGCGGCAATGGAATTATTCGGGAGGTGTCCCACCATCATGGGCACAGAGGGAAATCCTTTTTCACCCGAATGGCGAATGAGTTCCTAAGGGGATAAAGCCCTTTTTTTCTATGACTTGTCCTGACCATGCTTGATCTGGCAAGCAATATTTATTTAAGCGATGGTCCGATTTTCAAATTCACCTACAAATCAATGTCGGGAACTAGGACGAAGAGGTCAAAAATTCGGGTTGAACGATTGAATTAGCTGCCTTCCAGTTCCAATCAACCAAAGACTTCATCCGGTGAGACCGGTTCCCAGCGCGTTCCGCGGAGATTGAAGAGTTCGAGTGTTTCTCCACGCCGCCACTCTGCCAGGATCACAGCCTTTGCCCGGTGATGTCTGGCGACCCTTGACAGCCGAGCAACGTCATCGGGCGTGGGTCGTGGGGCGGAACCTCCCTTCGTCTGAATCAAGACGATTTCGAAAAGGTCACCGCGCTTGAGTCCAGAGCGGTCATAGCGGTGATCCTTTCGGATCGCGATCAGGTCCACAATACCGCGAGCTTCGGCCTTCGCCTTGCCCCCGAAATCCACCAAGTTCCATTTGGCTCCCGTGCGCCGACTGTATGTAACGAGCCACTTCGTCATCGTCCGCGCCCACTTCGCAGTATTATGGGCCTTCTTGCCCGGGCTTATCTTTTCAGGCGAGAGTATCATGATCGTGGCAGCTAACACGAAAGCTAAGAGGCGCGGCGGTCTTTTGCCGTGGCCCTCTTGAGCGGCTTGTTATGCGAGAATTTTCATTTTGTCGTATAGGAATTCAGGTGCTAGGTCCGCCCCGTTATCCCAGACGATAGTTTCAAGATCAGGATCCACTTTGAAAGACTGGAACCTTTCCATATCTTTCAGCGGTTCAAAAACCTCGCCATAAAGTTCGTCTTTGAGATCGACGACCCCTTCGGCCCCATCATTGAATCTGAGCCATAAAACATAATCATGCAGGTATTTTGCTTCCTTCACATGTAGGATCATAGTCTTACTCCAATGGTTTGATTCTTTTCAAAGGCTTATTTTCCTCAGCCAATTTCCAATCCGCCATTAATTCATCTTTATGCAGTTCCCTCCATTCCTGGACCATATTAAGAACTCTTTGCGAGATATTTCCGGTCACCTTTCCAGTTTGAATCTCAACAATCACTTCCTCATCCCCATATTTTGCGTGGAAATGGGGCGGCGGGTGCTCCCGCCAGAACATGAAAACAATTTCGCTTTTCCGGGTCGGACCCGGCCAACTTATGGAAATTTATATTGATATGTCCCAAAAGAAGGCATTTTTTTGCCTTACACCCCCATTTTTGCCATCAAAATCAGTCCCATAAGCCGCTGTAGCTTCTCGTAACTCATATGATCCATTCACCCCTGCCATTTCTCGCCACATCGCC
>JACAEW010000284.1 GCA_013388675.1 Syntrophaceae bacterium
ACCCCCCATGTACATGCGGTAAACGATTTCCGGCGGAGTGTCTTCGCTGATCACCCCGGTAGTCAAATTAACCCGCAAAATTTTTCCGTTGTATCCCGTCGGCATAGTCGTTCCTCCTTTGTCGCCAAATTCTTTTTTGGTTGATTTCCCTATTTTGGGGGGTTTGCTAAAAGCATAAGTCCCGCCGCAATCGAGGAATGGCTTGCTCTGAGAGTATTGTTGAAAGCCTTTCTTCGCCGGCAATCAGGCCTTCTCCTTCAAGAAGAGAGGGCCTATATCGTTTTCCCCCCGTCCACGGCGATGACCTGGCCGGTGACGTAGCTGGAGGCATCCGAAGCGAGGTACAGGATGGCTCCCACCATTTCCTCGGGTTCGGCCACCCGGGCCATGGGGGTGGAGGCCATGGCGTGTTTCAAAATATCGGGGTTGTTCCAGAGGGCCTCGCTGAACTTGGTCTTGGTGAGGCCCGGGGCGACGCAGTTCGCGCGGATGTTGTACTGGGCCCACTGTTGAGCCATCACCTTGGTGGCCATGATTACGGCCGCCTTGCTGATGGAATAAATGGGAAGCAGGTCGGGACTGATCCCGGCGATGGAGGAGATGTTGATGATCCTTCCGCCGCCCTTTTCCTTCATCACCCGGGCCACGGCCTGGCTGAGAAAGAAGAGTCCCTTAAGGTTCAGGTTCATGATGGCGTCCCAGGCCCGCTCGTCCACGTCCAGGGCCTGGGCCATGGTCGGGTTGGTGGCGGCGTTGTTCACCAGGATGTCGATCCTTCCGAATTCTTCAACCACTTTTTTCACCAAGTTATTGATTTCATCCATCCGGGCCACATGGGCTGCCACGGGGAGGGCCTTCCTCCCGCTCTTCCGGACCTCCAAGGCAACCTGTTCCAGGTCGGGCATTTTCCGGCTTGCCAGGGCCACGTCTGCCCCGGCTTGGGCCAATCCAATGGCCGCCGCTTTGCCGATTCCGCGGCTGGCACCGGTAATGAGAACAACTTTGTTCTTCAGAGAAAAGTCCATAGCCCACCTCCTGTGATTTAATCAAACCGCATAGCGAAAAGCGCTTGGCGCAAAGCGTAAAAAATTTCCAAAGCCTGCTTGCTTCCTCCCATTACCCCACCTCGGGTTGGGGGGAAGCAGGATGGAGAGAAAGGGATTTGAGAAACTGCACCAGGAGCTGGTTGACCTCCTCCGGCCGCTCCTGATTCACCCAGTGGCCCGCTCCCGGGATGATCGCCTTCCCTTGCAGATGGGGAACATTCGTTTCCAGCGATTCCACCGGCTGGCGGTACATTCGAATAACCGGGTCAGACTCGCCGGCTATGAAGAAAGCGGGCTGACGGAGCTTCGCTCCTTCCAGGAAGGGAGTCGAGGCCCAGTTCCGGTCGATGTTCCGGTACCAGCTTAAGCCACCCCGAAATCCGGTCCGCCGGAATTCCTGGACGAAGTAGCTCACGTCATTTTCCGACAGCCATTCGGGCGGTCTTTCGACTGCGAAATAAGTATCCCGGAGCCTCTCCGTCTTGGTCAATAGGTACCGCCAGCGCCTCTCCGGGGGTGCGCTGCCGGAGAGGGAAAAAAAGATGCTGAGCATCGTTTTACGGATGTCGGCCTCCATCTCCGCCTCCGCCCTGCCCGGTTCCTGGAAATAGACCTGGTAGAAGACCCCTTCTCCAAAGACCTTCTTCATGATCTCCGTAGGGGGAGTCTTTCCGCCCACCCGGGGCAGGAAGGGCACGCTCAGAAGGGCGACCGCGGGGAAGAGGTCGGGGCGGAGGAGGGCGCAGTGATAAGCAACCACCGCGCCCCAGTCATGTCCGATGATTACCGCTCGGTCTTCTCCCAGGGCGCCCACCAGGCCCACCATGTCGCCGGCTAGCTGAAAGATATCGTAGGCTTCCACGGGGGCCGGGCAATCCGTCTGGCCGTACCCGCGTTGGTCCGGGGCCACGGCGTGGAACCCCGCCTTGGAGAAAGCCACCATCTGGTAGCGCCAGGAATACCAAAGCTCCGGAAACCCGTGGGCAAGCACCACCAGCGGCCCCTTGCCCCTCTCCGCGATGTGCATGCGGATCCCGTTGGTTTCCACGAAGCGATGGGTGATCTGTTCCATTTTCTTGTTCCTGGTTCCTCGTTACTTGTTGCTCGTCCTTCGTCGGCTTTTGGGTAAACAAAAAAACAGAGAGACAGGAGCGGATTGAACCCTATACCCCTGGCTCTCTGTTTTTCAACTATTTCTTCTGGGTGTAATCGTACCAGCCCTTGCCGGTCTTTTCCCCGTAGTTCCCCTTCATGTATCGTTCCACCACGCTGGGAGAGGGAAGGTCGGCCCGGTCGCCGGTCTTTTTGAAGCGCTCCAGGGACATGATGTAATTCAAGTCGATGCCCGTGAGGTCCATCAGCCGGAAGGGGCCCATGGGATGCCCCGCCCCATAAACGCAGGCCTTGTCGATGTCCTCGTAGCTGGCGACGCCCATCTCCAGCATCCATAGGGCTTCGCGGCTGATGACCCGGAAGATCCGATTCAAAAGGAATCCTTCCACCTCCTTCTGGAGGAGGACCGGGATTTTTTCCAGTTTCTCGGATAGGTCGTAAGTGATCTTGGCCGTCTCGTCGGAGACATGAGGGCCCTTGACCACTTCCACGAGCTTCATAACCAGGGCGGGGTTAAAGAAATGCATGTTCACCACTTTCGACGGCCGTTTGGTTGCGTCGGCGATGAGCGAGCTTACGATGTAGGAGCTGTTGGTGGCCAGGATGGCGCGGGGGGGAGCCAGCTCGTCAAGCTGGGCGAAGAGCTTCCTTTTCACGTCCAGGATTTCAAGGACCGCCTCGATGACGAAGTCCGCATCGCCGGCGGCCTGTTTCAGGTCCTGGGTAAAGGAAATGTTCTTGCGGGCCGCCTGGGCCACCTCTTGGGTCATCTTGCCCTTTTCCACCCGCCCCGGGAGATAGGTGTCGGCAAATTTCTCGGCCTTTTTCAATACCTCCGGAACGACGTCGGTGCAGGTCGTTTGGTAGCCATGAATGGCGCAAAGGAGGGAGATTTGATGCCCCATGTTTCCGGCGCCAACTACACAGATTTTCTTGATGTCATTAACGTGCATAGTAAGCCTCCGTAAAAAATAGCCCTCAGCTTTCAGCTCTCAGCCAAAATATTCTTTCATTTTTTGCTGATCGCTGAAGGCTTTTGTTTTAAGGTTCTCTTTCGATAATCGTTGCCACTCCCTGTCCTCCCCCCACGCAAGCGTTGGCCAGGCCGTAGCGGGCGTTTTTGGCCTGGAGAATCCGGGCCAGAGTTCCGGTTAACCGGACTCCCGTTGCTCCCAGAGGATGTCCAATGGCCAGGCCCCCTCCCATGACATTGACCCGGTCCGGATCGATGCCCAACTCCTTCATGCAATAGAGGGGCACGATGGCAAAGGCTTCGTTGATCTCCCAGTAGTCGATGTCCTTCACCTGGAGCCCGGCGGCCTTCAAGGCCCGTTTGCTGGCCGGGACCGGGCCCGCTCCCATGATCGTGGGGTCCACACCGGCAAAGCCGATGGACCGGATCGTAGCCAGGGGCCGGATTCCTTTTTCCCTTGCCCTTTCCTTGGACATGAGGATCATGGAGGTGGCTGCGGCATTCAAGGGAGATGAGTTTCCGGCGGTAATATTTCCGTCGGGCCGGTAGGCGGGCTTGAGGTCTTTCATCTGCTCCAGGGTCGTGTCTCCCCGCACCGCCTGGTCCCGGTCCACCACCATCATCTTCCCGTCTCCTTGCTCTGCTTCGACGGGAAGAATTTCGTCTTTGAAAAACCCTTCTTTCTGGGCCTTGGCCGCGAGCTGGTGGGAGCGGACCCCCCATTTGTCCATATCTTCCTTGGTCAACCCGCTCAGGGCGAAGAGTTTTTCCGCCGTCAGGCCCATGTTCATGGTGGTCATCATGTCCCAGTGTTTGTAGGCCTGATCGGTGAAGAGGCGAAGATTGGGGGCAATGGGCCCGTCAGGCCGGGCCAGGGAACCCATGGGCACCCGGGTCATGTGCTCGATTCCTCCCACCATGACCACATCGGCAAATCCCATGGCGATTTCCATAAAGCCGATATGGATGCCGGCCATGGCCGAACCGCACTGCTGGTCCACGAATTTGGCCGGGATCGTGCTGGGGAAATTGGCCAGGAAGATGGGAAAGCGTCCCCCGTAGCTCCATTGCTCGGTCACCCCGATGGCCGAACCCACGATGAAATCTTCGATCTCCTCCGGTTTGATTCCCGCCCGTTTTACCAGCTCGGGCATCAACTTGGCCAGGAGATCATCCGACCGGACCTTATGGAACCAGTCCCGGGGAGGGTCATTGGGCCTGGACCTGGATTGTGCCGTTCTTAAGTATCCTGCGATGACGACCTCTTTCATAAATGAGTTCCTCCTTTTTTATCGGCAGAGAGCAAAGAGCATCCCCCCCTGACCCTTTATTTCTTGTCCTTGTTTTCCGGATTCACCTTTCGGTCCTTAATTCCGGCCAGCTGCTTCACCAGTTTTTTGCGCGATTCGATGTCGTACTGGCTGGTGATCGCAATCGCTTCCATGATGGGCGACCCGCCGCCATGGAACGCGCCGTACATATGAATCCCCCCGGTGGCCGAGCAGGCTAGGTCGCCCACATACCGCCAAAGCTGCGCGGCATCCTCCGGATGAATATCCGGATTGCGGGTTATGTACTTATATAAAAGGTCCTTGGTCTCGGGATTCATGAAATCCCCCTCGTAGGGGAAGGTGGCCGGAATGCCGCCCGAGACGTCGCAGAGGATCTCCGCTTCCCGGAAAACCGCCTCGCCCGTCAGGCAGCGCCCCACGTTCGCGTAGATGGAGTTGGGGATGTAACTGCCGGGGCCGTAGGGACGGAAGCCCACGCCGGGGATGTACACTTCGGGTTTTCCCATTTCCGAGGCGGTAAAGCCCGCGGCATAACCTAACTCGGAGACCCGGATGATTTCGGCCAGCTTGTCGCGGACGTGGGAGGCTTTGGCAATGCCGTTGTACTCGGCCGCCAGGGCCACAGTCCCGAGCATCAGGTCTCCCAAAGCCGGCTTGCAGCCCGAGTAGCTATGCCGATGGAACAGCGCGAAGAGCAGGGCGCAGACCCCCCCGTGAATCGTTTCGCCGCACAGGAAGACCCTTTCCCAGGGAACGAAACAGTCGTCAAAGATGGTGTAAGAGTCGGTGGCCCCGGGCGTGAAGCCTCTTTTGAAATACTGCCGCTCCCTCAAGTTGTGGATGGAGACGACCTGCTTGACTCCCTCCCAGTCCCCGGGGACGGCAAAGGCCACGGCCCAATCCTTCTCCTCGGGCAGAAGGGCGCGCGTGGGCAGCACCAGGATTTCGTCGGCCACGGAAGCCTCGGAATTATGCACCTTGGAACCCCGGACGACGATGCCGTCGCTCTTCCGTTCCACCACCCGAACGTACATGTCCGGGTCTTTCTGCTGGCTGGGGCGTTTCATGCGGTCCCCTTTCACGTCGGTCTGGGCGCAGCAGCCTACGAGGTCCTCCTTTTGGAACCTTTCCAGCCATTTTTTGAAATTCTTGTGGTATTCCGTGGCCCCGTTGTTCATTTTATCCGCTTCATAAGAGACGTTATAGATCGCATTGGACCCGTCGATTCCCATACATCGCTGGATGCACCCCCCGGCCACCTGGCAAAGAAGCCGGGTCATGTCCTGTTTCTTGTGCAGGTCTTCCTTGCTGTGATGGATGTGGTTGAAGCGGTTAATCTTCTCTCCCGTGAGGTGAGATATAGCCGTGCAGAGGCCATCGTGCTTCGGATCGGCGGCATAATCGAAGGTGAGCCCGATGGTGTTGATGGTGGGCATCTGCATCTCATCATCCCGGGCGATCTTTTCCCCGTTCACATAAATGTTCCGCCGCATCGTCCGCAGCCTTTCGATATACTCCTGTTTGGTTCTCATGATTCCTCCTCCTTTCGTTCGTCGAGTCGATCTTTCGGCCGGAAATTCTACCCCCTTCGGGCCTCTATCCCATCGTTATTCCCGGGGGGACCCTTCTCAAAATCAGGTTGGAACGACTGAACCAGGGCCTTCCGAATTTCCCCCTTCTTGGGGTTCCGTTTCCAGCAGGCGCAAAATGCGCCGGTATTCTTCCCGGGAGAGTTTGCGATACAGGTGATAGAAAAAGGTGCTCATGATCTCCCTTCCCTGAACAACCCGCTTGGAGAATTCCTCCGGGGAAAGCTTTCCCAGGGCGGCTTCGAAGTAATATTTGTGGGACATCACCACGATTTCCCGGAACAGGTCCCGGTAATGTCGAAGAGCCTCGGCCTGGAACCCGTCCTTCACGCCGATGCCGACTTGATCCATCTCAACGACCAACCGGCCCAAGGTTATATCATCCTGGGAATAAATCTTCCGCCCGCTCTTAAGCTCCGGGCTGATGATTCCCCATTCTTCCATTTTGGCCAGCCATTTTGGCCCCAGTCCCGTGGCTTTCAGGAAGGATTCTTCCCCCTCCACTTCCTGGGG
>JACAEW010000074.1 GCA_013388675.1 Syntrophaceae bacterium
GCCTGGGTCATAGGGGAAATGCGGAAAGAGTCCTCCACCGTCCCTATGGATTGATTGAATATTTAGAAAACCGGCCGGTTCTGACTCGGGCAGCGGTTTACCTTTTCGCCCGGGACCCCCTTCGATGGCATCCCCGGCCGGGGATCGAATTCGTGCGCTTTGAGGGAACCGAGGAAAAGAGCCCCGAAGGTTACAACGTGGCCGAGCGGACCCGGCTCGAAATGCCCGTCCTGCGGCTGATCCAGGAAGCGGAGAAAACGATCGGGGAACGGATCAGGAAACAGGTGCTGCAGAAAGACCTCTTCTTCCGGGAAAAGTTTGAACTTCCTCCCTTTGTCTGGCGCGAAGCGCTGATCAATGCCCTGGCCCACCGCGACTACTCTCTGGAGGGGAGCGCCATTTCGGTATGGTTGTTTGACGACCGGATCGAGATTCGCAGCCCCGGCCGACTTCCCCGGGCGGTCCAGGTGGATCAAATCCTGCGCCGACAGAGGGTCCATTATGCGCGCAACCCCCTGATGACCCGGGTCTTGACCGATGCGGGGTTCATGCAGGCCCAGGGGGAGGGTCTTCCTCGCGTTTTTCTGGAAATGGACCGACAGGGCTTAAACCCTCCGGATTGGCAGGAGGGGGCAGCCGGCTGCTGCCTTGTCTTCCGGAATACTCCCATTCTGGATGAAGCCACGCTTGCTTGGCTGAAAATCATCGACCAGGTGTCTTTGAGCCCCCGGCAAAAACGGATTCTGGCCTACGCCCGGGTTCACGGGGGGATTTTCAGCAGCTCCGATTATCAGAAGTTCGGAGTGGACCGGGACGGCGCTTACGCGGAAATAAGGGCCCTGGTTCGCCAGGGGTTGGTGGAGCCTTTGCGGAAACACGGGAAGGTTTACCGGGTACGGGACATGGAAGAGGAAAGGACTCCTCTTCCCGGTTTATCTTGGGTGCTGGGTCCCCTAAAAGCGAAAGGGTTTTTCACTATCCAGGAGCTGGACCTCCCCCCATCCATCCCCCGGAAAAGGGCCTGGACCCTGGTCCGTAACCTGACGGCCGAGGGGTACTTCAGCCCGTCGGGGAGAGGGAGGACCAAACGTTTTTATATGACCGACAGATTAAAACCGCATCTGGAAAAGATGGGGGTATCGGTTCCTCCTCCATCGGAAGGAGAAAAGGCGGAGAGCTGAGGCATGGAGTTGCCGCGGAAGGGTCCATTTCGCCCCGCTTATCTGACCCTGCACGAGAAGGGCGCGTTAATCAAACGCGGGCTTGAGGCGCAGGGGCGCTTGGAATGCTGCCGGCTTTGCCCCCGGGAGTGCAAAGTGAACCGTCGGGCTGACGAAAAAGGATTCTGCCGAACGGGGATCAAAGCCGTGGTTTCGAGCTACAGCCCCCATTTCGGAGAGGAAGACCCCCTGGTGGGAACAGGGGGCTCGGGTACGATCTTTTTCACTCACTGTAACTTGAGGTGCCTCTTCTGCCAGAATTACGAAATCAGCCACCTTGGGGAAGGCCGCGAAACCGACCCGGCTCAACTGGCGCGGATGATGCTCCACCTGCAGGATTTAGGCTGCCACAATATCAACTTCGTTTCCCCTTCCCATGTGGTGGCCCAGATTTTGGCGGCGCTTCCGCTTGCCGTGGAGGAAGGGTTGAAGGTCCCTTTGGTTTACAACACCGGGGGGTATGATTCTGTGGAGACCCTCCGCCTCCTGGAAGGCGTTATTGACATCTACATGCCCGACTTGAAATTCATGGACCCTGAAGTTTCTCACCGCTATTGCCGCGCCAGGGACTACCCGGAGAAGGTGCGGGCGGCCATTCGGGAAATGCACCGGCAGGTGGGAGATTTAGTCATGGACCATCGGTCGGTGGCGGAGCGGGGCCTCCTGGTCCGTCATTTGGTTCTGCCGGGGGGATTGGCAGGGACCCGGGAAGCCATGCGGTTCCTGGCGAAGGAGATATCGCCCGATACGTACGTGAACGTCATGGCCCAGTACCGCCCCTGCGGCGAGGCGCCCGATCATCCCCCCTTGAGTCGCCGGATTTCCGCGAAGGAATACGAAGAGGCCTTGAACCTTGCCCGGGAGGAAGGCATTCATCGCCTGGACGAGAGGAAAGGAATCCGGTGGATACGCTTTATCCGATGAATCAACTGAATGTTGCCAAAAGATATTCAGGACACTGCCCCCGCACTTCCCTCCCTACTCCGAGGGGGGAGGGTTGGGGTGGGGGGCAAAAGCCACCCTGGGTAAGATTTGAGTTTAAGGAGAAAAAATGAAAGTCAAAGAGATGTTTGACCTGAAGGGCAAAGTGGCGGTCGTCACCGGCGGGGGAAGGGGAATCGGAAGACAGATGGCCGAGGGCCTTGCCGAAGCGGGGGCCAATGTAGTGCTTTGCTCCCGCAAAGTGGAGAGCTGTAAAAAAACAGCACGGGAATTGGCCGGGCTAGGGGTGAAGGCCCTCGCCGTGGGCTGCGACGTAAGGTCGGCCAAAGAAATTCAAGCGGCGGTCGATATGACTCTCAAGGAGTTCGGCCGGTTGGATGTCTTGGTAAACAACTCCGGGGCCAACTGGGGCGCTACCCCGGAAGAGTATCCCCTGGAGGGATGGCAGAAGGTAATGGAAACCAATCTGAACGGGGTCTTTCTGTTCTCCCAGATCGCCGGGCGGGTCATGATTCGCCAGAAGAGCGGCGGAATCATCAATATCGCTTCGGTCATGGGAGTCGTGGGCACGGAAGGGGAAGTAGCCGAGGCCATCGCTTACAGCGCCAGTAAGGGGGCGGTGATCACCTTCACCAAGGACCTAGCCGCCAAGTGGGCCAAGCACAACATCCGGGTGAATGCCATCGCCCCGGGTTGGTTTCCCTCGGACATGACCCAGTGGGTGCTGGGGGCCCATGGGGAAAGAATCCTTGCGCATATTCCCATGAAAAGATATGGGGGGGCGGACGAACTCAAGGGCGCAGTCGTCTTCCTCGCCTCGGACGCCTCAACCTACGTGACTGGAATTACACTGCCGGTGGATGGAGGGTACCTGACCATATAGGAAAAACCGAAATCCCTCCCGACTTCCAAAGGGAGGAGAGGTTCTTTGCGGAAATTCGATGAATCATGGGGCCTTTTCCCCCTTTGAAAAAGGGGGATGAAGGGGGATTTGAATTTTTTCTCAAAGGGCGAAATGGTTACTGAAATTCAAATTTTGGTCGTGGGATAATTTCTAGTTCGCTTCGAATTTCGATATTCGGGTTTCGGATATGACTTCAGGGAGGGAATGGTGGGCGATGCGGGAGTCGAACCCACGGCCTTTGGTTCCGGAGACCAACGCTCTATCCATCTGAGCTAATCGCCCGACCCTGTTTTATAGGGTATCACCGGAGCCCATGACAGGTCAACGATTTTTCGGGGACTCCCCGATTCCCTCTGCCTGGATGGGGGAGGGCCAGGGTGGGGGTGATTTTAACTTGAAGGCAGGAAGGGCAGGGAGGAAAAATATTGACAGAGGCTAAAAAAAACGGGAAGATAGATTTAATTTAGGGATATGAAAAAAAATTATGGCGGAAGACCCGGAAGTCGAAAAAACTGACCTCGAGGCTGCGGATGAGATCGTTTCCTTCGAAGGGGAAGAGGTCGAGGAGGTTATTCTACACGCCAGAGACTTGATGAACATCCTCGTGAAAACCATCAAGGCTTTCCGCCTGTACCCGCCCGAAAACCCAGCCTTGGCGGGCTTCCGCGACCTTCTCTTCCGTAAATTCCAATTTTTCTTGAAGCGATACCGGGCCTTTTCCTTCCAGATCGGAGAATACGAATTTACCTTCAATAACCGGGTTCTCTACGAAAACAAGGATTTGAAGACGAGCCTGGCCTTTTTCCTGTACAAGGATGGATTGCGGGAACTCCGTTTCTCGGAAGGCCTGGAGGAATGGGAGATCCAGGGTTTTCTGGACATCGTTAAAAGAGGGGACGTCATCAACAAGATGGAGGACGACCTGGTGACCATGATCTGGGAGCGGGACTTTGTTCATATCAGCTACCAGGCCACGGACGAATTTTTGGACGAGGTGCCGGTCATCATTCCCGAGAACATCGACCAGTTCCGCAAGCATTTAACCTTCGAGCCCCTGGGGTACCAGGTTCATGACGACTATCTAATCGATGAAGCGGGGGAAGAGGTCAATTACTACGAGACCATGGCCAAGGTCTCCTCCGCCCCGTCTTTGGCCGCGAACCGCAATCTCTACCTGCTCACATCGGAGGAATTGGAGGGGCTTCGGAAGGAAGTCGAATTTGAGACTTCCCCCATGTTCCTGTTCAACATCATCGACATCCTCTTCGAGATCATGGCCCTGGAAAAAAACCCCGAACCCTACCAGGATGCGGTAAACGTCCTGAGCAAACTGCTGGACGCCCTCTTGACCCTGGGGGAATTCCAGAAGGCCACCGACCTTTTGAGCAGGGTCTACATCATCCTCAAAACTTATGACCTCCAGGGATGGCAGGCCAAAGCCATCCAGGAGTTGGCAGAAAGCGCCGGGGATCCCCAGAGAATCGAGAGGGTCGGCAAGGTCCTGGAGAGGCGGGAAGGGGTCCGGCTGGAGGAAGTGAGCGGCTACCTCAAGCTGCTGCCCCCCAAATCCCTCCAGCCTCTCATGAAGGTTTTGGGGGATTTAAGCAACCCCAAGGCCCGCAGGATGGTTTGCGACGCGATCTGTCTCATCGGGAAAGATCAAATCGACAAGATCATTCCTTTCCTGGAAGACCGGCGCTGGTACCTGGTGCGCAATGTGGTTTATATTCTGGGCCGAATCGGAAGGGAGGCGGCCATTCCCTCCATCCAGAAGGCTCTTTCCCATAGGGAGATGCGGGTGAGGAGGGAAGGGGTGCACTCTCTGGGCTTTATCGGCGGCCCGAAGGCCTTCAACCTTCTGGTGAAAGCGCTCCAGGACCCCGACATGCGGGTCCGGTGCGCGGCGGCCCTGAACCTGGGCAAGGTGGGACGAAAAAACAGCCTCTCCCATCTGGCCGAATTGGTTCAGGGCAAGGACTTCCACGGAAAGGAACCGGCGGAGAAAAAGGCGCTTTTCGACGCCATCGGGATCGCCGGGTCCAATGACGCGATCCCCCTGCTTCAGAAGATCCTCATGAAAAGAAGCTGGTTCCAGAAGAAGAAAGCGGAAGAGGCCCGCGAGGGGGCGGCCGGCGCTCTCGCCCTGATCGGGACCCCGGAGGCGAAATCAATCCTGGAGTTGGGGCAAAAATCCACGAATGCGGCGATCCGGAAAGTCTGCCAGCAGGCGTTGCGACGCCAGGCCCCCGCTCCCCAGAGGCTCTGATGGCCAAGGAAACACGGGGAAAGCCCGTGACGGATGAACGGACGGAAGTCAAAGCCCCGGCGGCGCAGGACCAGGTTCCCGAGATGATGGGGACGGAGTTCATTCTCCGTTTCTACCGGCTGCTGAAGGGAGCGAGCCTCTATGACCGGAACAACGCCAACATCGACAGGCTGGTCCAGGAAGCGCTGCAGACGATCAATCCCTTCGTCCAGTCCCAGGAACAACTTTTCCTCAAGATCGTCCGGGATAACTTCTTCTTCAACAACGTCCGCATCCCGGTGAAAGCCGATCGGTACTCCATCTTCAAGATCTTTTCCCAAGAAATGGCCCGGCGGATGATCGGGGAGGTGGAGTTCTCCCAAGAGATGAGTCCAGCGGCGCTGAAGGATTTCATTTTTCTCTTATCCAAGTTGGACGAAGGCAATGAGAGCAACTACCTCTACGTGAATCGGCAGCTCGACTCCCGGGGAATCCACGGCGTCACCGTGGGAAAATTGGACTATCTGCGGGATGAAGATTTTCTCATCGACTCGGAGCGGCAGAAGCGCCAGTCGAAGCACATTTACTTCAAGACCGTAAACCTGGTGCGGGAGGTGTCGGAGGGCATCCGGACGCAAAAACTCATCAACATCCGCAAGGCCAAGCATCTCATGCAGAACGCGGTCAACTCCATTATGCAGGACGAATCTGCCCTCCTGGGGTTGACCAACATCAAAAACTACGACGATTACACCTTTAACCATTGCGTTAACGTGGCCATCTATGCCATTGCCCTGGGCCAGCGGATCGGCATTCCCAAGAAGCAACTGTCCCATCTGGGCATGGCCGGACTTTTTCATGACGTGGGAAAAGTCAGCATCCCCAAAGAGGTCCTCAACAAAACGGATAAATTGTCCCCCCAGGAATGGGCCATGATTCGGGCCCACCCGGTCGTGGGGGCGGAGATGGTCATCCGTCTCAAGGAATGGGGAGAGCTATCCGCGCGGCTGATCGACGCTTCCTTCGAGCATCACTTGAAATACGACTTGAGCGGCTATCCCAAACTGGCCCGGAAGAGAAATATCACCCTCTTCGGCAAGATCATCGCCATCGCCGATTTCTACGATGCCCTGGTGAGGCCCCGCATCTACCGCCAATACCCCTACGTCTCGGAAAAGATTTTGGGCCTGATGCTGGACCGGGCGGGGAGAGATTTTGACCCGGCGCTGGTGAAAGTTTTCATCAACATGATTGGAATATTCCCCCTGGGAACGCTGGTCCTGCTCAATACCAACGAAATCGGGATCGTGGTCCAGACCCAGGAAGACCCCGAAGTGATCGACCGGCCCAAAATCTGCCTGCTTCAATACAGCGATGGAGAGTACCGCAAGGGGAAGTCCGTGGATTTGCGGGAGATGGACCCCGCGACGCGGTCCTTCAAGAGGTCCATCGTGAGAACCCTCGACCCGAACGAGTACAACATCCACGTGGCCGAGTTCCTCATCTAAACGCTTAGCGCCTCATTCTTACCAACCTGTTGGTAAGAATAAAATAACCAGGTCTCAAGGCCGGGGCAGGGACGGTTCGCGAACCGCCCATACGGATTTTGGCCGCAGCCCTTCTTTCTCCGCGCAGGGGCGCGGAAAAAGCCTAGCCCCTTGGCGCTTGCCGTTTGGGTTCCCCCACAAATCGGGTTATCGGACCACCAGCCCGCCCCGGTCCCATCTTTTTATCTCGGTCAGGCTCACTTCAAAGTTGAGGGGATAGGTGTAAAAGGGAAATTCAACCTCCTGGGTCCAGGTGACGAGGAGGGTAAGGGAATCGGAGGTTTGGATAATCCGGATGTTCCTGGGGGTGAGGGTGACTTCTGCGGCCTTGACCTGGGAAATGACCTTTTGAACGATGGCCGGCTCGGGTTTGGCGCTGCCGGCGACGGTCCAGGTGAGAGCCTGGCGGACTTGTTCCCGAACCTGGTAGTAAGTCCAGAACGCCTCCCCGAACTTGTATCCCACGAAGCCCACGATGGAGATCAATATCAGCCAGACCAGGCAACCCATGGCGGTCATCCCCGTCTGATTCCGGCTCGTGGATCGGGTCTTTGGCAGGGGACAAAACGGGGTCATATCTTTTTCCATCCTTTGGTTTCGGGTTTTCCCCCGGGAAATTCCCGGAAAGACCAGTATTTTTTGAGCTCCTTCTCCTTCTCGGCATAAAGGTTCTGGAACCTTTCGGGAACCAGAAAGGAAAGACCCCGGGTGATGGACACCACCGCCGGCGAGATTTTCGATTCCAGGAGGAGCTTGCTTTTGGGGGGCAGGAAAGCGGTAAGCACCAGGAGGATGATGGCGATGAGAAGAATGGCCTTCAAGAGGCCGAAAGCCGCCCCTCCCATACGGTCCGCCCACCCGAGGCCCCCTTTATGGACGACTTTGGAGAGGAGCTTTCCCAGAAGACTGACCCCCAGGGCGATAAGCAGGAAGAGGATCGCAAAGCCGAGGATGTGCGCCACCGTCTCCTGGTCCACCCAGCCCTTCAACCACTCGGCCGCGCGGGAGTACCCATAACTGGCCCCGAAAAACCCCAGAATGATGGCCAGGAAAGAAAAGATTTCCCGGATCAGTCCCCGGATGAGACTGTAAATAACCGATATTCCGATGAGAGCCAAAAAAATAATGTCCAGAGTATTCATACCGCGGCGCAGCCGCCACCAAATCGCAGGGGCAATCACGCGAACCGCGTGATGGTTGCCCATTTTACGGGGCGGCCACATCGGGCGCCCCTACAATCATTGAGGAATTCGGATTTGGGGATTGTTTCGAGTTTCGGGTTTCGAATTTCGAATTTAATCCCCCCCCTTACCAAAAGGGAAGACCCCTCCCCCCGTCCAGCAGCCCCCTAATGGGTAAAGATCAGCCCACCAGGGGATGGAAAATCTTCCTTTTCACGAGATCGTCCTTAATGAATTTTATATAGCAGGGAAGGAAATTATTCAAGCTCAAAAAGCCGGCTCCTGGGTTCTCCCGCAGCCGGACGAAAAAATAGGAATTTAGGTTGATTGCTAAAGGGGCTTTTGTTATTTTTAAAAAGGAAGCCGGGGAGAATATTTTTTTCGGAGGGAGTTACTTTTTCGCGGAAAGGATTGGGCCTTGTTTAGTCCAGGGGAACTAAGCTCCCTTTTCAACCCTCGATCCATCGCCCTGGTGGGGGTTCCGCGCGGCTTTGAGCCGGGGAGGGTCTTTCTCCAGGGACTTCTTGACCAGGGATATGCGGGGAAGATTTTCCCCATCAATCCCAGGGCCGGTTCCATCGATGGATGCAGGGCTTACCCTTCGCTCATGGAAGTTCCGGGAGAGATCGACCTGGCGATCCTGCTCTTGCCGGCGGCTCGGATTTTGCCGGCCCTGGAGGAATGCGGCGAAAAGGGGGTGAAAACCGCCGTCATTTACACCTCCGGCTTCGCCGAGACTGGGGATGAAGAAGGGAAGGATAGGGAAGCCGCCCTCTTGCAGGTTGCCCGAAAAAAGGGGATACGGCTCATCGGGCCTAACTGCATGGGAATCTACTACCCCAAAAACGGCCTGGCTTTTTACCCGGGCATGCCCAAGGTGCCGGGCAAGGTGGGGATGATCTCCCAAAGCGGGTCGCTGGCCATCCTTTTAAGCCGTTTGGCCGGGCCCCAGGGAATCCATTTCAGCAAGGTCGTCAGCACAGGAAACGAAAGCGATCTGAACAGCTCCGATTTTCTTTCTCACCTGGGCGAGGACCCCGAAACGGAGATAATCGGGACCTACCTTGAGGGGATCAAGGACGGGGCGGGCTTCCTCCAATCTTTGCAAGCAGCCTGTCGGCGAAAGCCGGTGGTCGTCTGGAAAGCAGGACGAACCCCCAAGGGGGCCATGGCCGCTTCCTCCCATACCGGGTCTCTGGCAGGGTCAACGATGGCCTGGGAGGCGCTAAGAAAACAGACGGGGGCAATCCTTGCCCGTCACTTAGAGGAGTTCATGGACCTTCTAGGGGCATTCTACTATCTGCCCAGAAAAGCGGGGAGACGGATGGCCATTTTATCCGGTCCGGGGGGGCCGGCGGTATCCGCTGCCGACGCCTGCGAGGAATTTGGGCTGGAGGTGGCCGAATTGCAGGAAGAAACCCGCAAAGAGCTGAAGAGGGTCATTCCGCCGACCGGAACCAGCGTCAAGAATCCTGTGGACCTGGGATTGGCCTCCATTTTCCAGGTGGACCTATATGGGCGGGCGGCGCAAATCGTGGGCCGGGACCCGGGTGTGGATGCCCTGATCCTTCAGGGACGCGGGGCTACGGCGGAACTCGACTACCAGTATGCGGGGGGGATCATGGAGGCCCGACGAAAGGTCGAAAAACCCTTCATGGCCATTTCCCTGGGGGGAATGCACCTGGAAGAGAGGTCCAAGGAAGCTCTGCTCGGAGCGGGGATTCCCATCTTTCCATCGGCGGAACGGGCGCTCTGGGCTTATTCCCGTTTGGCCGGGTATGGAGAACGATAATCCTATGGAGGAGAGGGAATTCCGGGAGGAACTGGATCGCATCCGGCTGGATATCGAGGGTTTTGCCCGGCCTTTTTCTCCCTGCGAATACTTTCATGGGCGGGAGAAACTATTCCGGGATGACCAGCTCAAGGAGGCGGTTGCCTTCTTTCTGGAATTCCAGGAAAAAAGGTTCGAAGAATAGGATGATTTTGGAAACGACATGAATTTTCGGGAATTTTGGCCATTTCGGAAGAAAGAGTCTCCCTACCTGGTTTGGGAAGGAGACCCGGCCTTCGCCGTTCCTCCCCGCAAACCAAGGATCTTTTGGAATGTGGTTTTGTTTTTTCTAACTTTAATCACCACTATGTTGGCCGGAGCTTTGCAGGAGGGAGTGAATCCCTTTGCGCACCCCGCTCAGATTTATCGGGGCATCCCTTTTGCCCTTGCTTTGATGGGGATCCTGCTGGCCCATGAATTGGGTCATTACCTGGTCGCCCGCAAACATGGGGTGAATGTAACCCTGCCTTATTTCATTCCCGCTCCCTCTTTCATCGGGACTTTCGGGGCCTTCATCAAAATGCGGTCCCCGGCACGGGACCGGCGCATGCTGATGGACATCGGTGCCGCCGGCCCCCTGGTAGGAATCATGGTTTGCGTCCCTATTTTGCTCCTGGGGTTAAGCTTCTCCGAGGTTAAAAAGATCGAGGTGCAGACGGGGATCCGTTTGGGTGATTCCCTTCTCCTTTGGCTGATCAACCATTGGCTGTTCGGGGAGATTCCAGCGGGACATGATGTATTCCTGCACCCGGTGGGTTTTGCCGGGTGGATCGGCCTGCTGGTGACCTCCCTCAATCTCCTTCCCATCGGCCAATTGGACGGCGGGCATGTGGTTTATGCTCTGATGGGGGAAAAGCAAAATAAGACCTCAAAAATCGTTTTTGCCGGGCTTCTGACCCTGGGAGTTTTAGGCTGGGAAGGCTGGCTTTTCTGGGCCTTCCTTCTGTGGATCCTGGGCTTTCGTCATCCTCCTCCCCTGGAATGGTGGGTTCCCCTGGACCTTAAGCGAAAAGTCCTCGGGTGGGTAACTCTGGCCGTCTTTGTCCTGACCTTCATCCCCGTGCCGTTCAGCGGATTTTGAAAAAATCAGATACTGGATGCTAAATGGATGTTTGATGCCCAGAGGGTCCTTATCCAGTAGCCTATAGCTCCTATTAGGTGACACGAATGGAATTGAAGCGGCTGGAAGTTGGGTCTTTCGAGAATAACTGTTACATTCTAACCTGTTCCCGCACCCGGGAGGGGATGATCATCGACCCGGCGGCCGACCCGGAGAAAATCCTGGAGGCTGTGAAGGGGGCCCGGGTCAAATACATCCTCATCACTCACGGGCACATGGATCACATCGGAGCGCTGGAGGAGGTGCAGGAGGGAACTGGGGCGCCCGTGGGCATCCACCAAGAAGATGCCCGTGCCCTTCGCCGAAAACCGGACTTCTTTCTCGAGGACGGGCAGAACCTGACCGCCGGAAGCCTCTCCGTGCAGGTCTTGCACACCCCGGGCCATTCGCCTGGGGCGGTTTGCTTCCTTGCGGGAAAGGTATTGTTCAGCGGGGACACCATTTTCCCCAACGGACCGGGAAACACGGCCATCCCCGGGGCGGACTACCAGGAAATCCTCCGGTCCATCCACGCCAAAATATTCGTACTCCCGGACGACACGATCATCTACCCCGGCCACGGCCTGGAGACGACCGTGGCAAGGGAGAAAGCGACCGCCTTTTATCCCCTTTCCGAAAAACCCCATGGGAGAACTTGATTGGCCGTCGAGATCGTCGAGGGGAATCCTCCTCCGGAAAACCTGCTGCCGATCTGGGAAAGCCTTCTTCACCAGAGCCGCTCCCCGAACCCCTTTCTGACTCCCCTCTGGAATCAGCTCTGGCTCGAGCATTTTGGGAGTGTCCTGGAACTGAAGACCCTCCTTCTTCGGTCAGCCGGGGGTGAGCCCCTGGGCCTGGGACTCTTCTCTCACTCTCGACAGGGGAGGTGGGAAAAGAGTACGTCTTCACCCTCACCCTGGCCCTCCCTTCTCGAGGGGGAGGGGACGCTTCCCGGCATTTCAAATCCCTCTTCACCGTTGGGAGAGGCTAGGACGAGGCGGGAATTTTCGAATCTGCTGCCCGGGGAAATGGAGGGAAAAAGCATTACCCTTCTGGGAAGCAAGGATGTTTGGGACTACCGGGACCTGATCCTGTCGGCTGGAAAAGAGAAAGAGGCTTTGGCCCTTTTGGCCCGCTGGGCGGCGGACGGACCCTGGGCCGGGTTGGATTTCAGCGGGATTTCCGAATTTTCTCCTACCCTGGAGTTTTTGCCTTCCCTCCTGCAAGCGTCCGGCTTTCGGGTGCAATGGGAAGTTGAAGAGGTGGCCGTTTTCTTGAAAATCCCCGCCACCTGGGATGACTTCCTGGCCCAGCTTGGCTCCAAGGACCGCCACGAGCTTCGCCGCAAGATGCGCCGCCTGGAAAGAGAAGCCGCTTTTGAAATCAAAGAAGGGGCGGGAGAGACCCTGGATCAGAGGTTGGATTCCTTCTTCGAGCTCCACCGGAAAAGCCGGAGGGATAAAGCCGAGTTCATGATCCCCAGGATGGAAACCTTTTTCCGGGAGATTGCCCACCGGTTTCAGGAACGGGGCTGGTTTAGCCTTCCTTTCCTTAGGGTGGAAGGGAGGGATATTGCCGCCTATTTTTCCTTCCGCTATGGGGGGATCGAGTATGTTTACAATTCGGGGTACGATCCGGATTACAGCCGTTTGAGCCCCGGGATCGTTCTAGCGGCCCATTGCATCGGGCAAGCCATCGAAAAAAGGCTTAAGGTCTTTCACTTCCTCCGGGGGCAGGAGGACTACAAGTACCGGCTGGGGGGAAAGGAAGAAAAAATCTACCGGATCGAGGCGATGAAAGAATGAAACGCGTTGCCGTGCTCAGCGTCCATAGCTGCCCCTTGGCCGCCCTGGGAGGAAAAGAAACCGGGGGAATGAACGTCTATGTGCGCGAAATCAGCCGGCAGATGGGACGCCTGGGGATCGGGGTCGATGTCTTTACCCGTTCGCAGAATCCCCATATATCCCCCATCGTTTTCCTGGGCCAAAATGCCCGGGTCGTTCACATCAAGGCCGGACCCGAAGAGCCGGTGGCCAAGCATAAACTCCTTCAATACATGCCGGCGTTCACTTCAGAAGTCGTCCGCTTTGCGCGGAATAGCGGAACGAGTTACGATCTCATCCATTCCCATTATTGGCTTTCGGGCTGGGTGGGGGGCCGCCTCAAGAAACTCTGGTCCGTTCCCCTGGTTCACATGTTTCACACCCTGGGGGTATTGAAGAACACGGCGGGGAAGGGGGGCAAAGAAATGGAACCCCCCAACCGCCTCAGGGTGGAGAAGGAAATCGGGGAGTATGCCGATTGCATCGTGGCCCCCAGCCCCTGGGAAAAGAAACAGATGGTCCTTTTGAACGGGATTCCGGCATCCCGGGTGAAAGTGATCCCCTGCGGGGTGGACCTGCAACTCTTCCGGCCCATTCCTTCCTCCAGGGCGATGAAGTTCCTCGGTATCACCCGGAGAAATTTTATTCTTTACGTCGGGCGGATCGATGCCATCAAAGGGATCGATGTTCTCATCCGGGCGGTCCACCGATTGACCTGCAGGCCGGAAGGAGAAAAAGGGGATTTGGGGTTGATCGTCGTGGGGGGGGAGCTGGATGAGGACGCTCCCAGGGAAAGCAGGGAGATGCAGAGCCTGAGGGTGTTGGTCCAGGAGTTGAAATTGCAGGACCGAGTGGCCTTCTGGGGTTCCCAGCGTCAGGACCTTCTGCCCTACTTTTACTCCGCCACTCAGGCTTTGGTTCTTCCTTCTCGTTATGAGTCGTTCGGAATGGTGGCCCTGGAGGCCATGGCCTGCGGGACTCCGGTGATCGCTTCCCGGGTGGGAGGATTAAAATACACCATCGAAAATGGACGAACCGGCCTTCTGGTGCCGGAGGATAATCCGGCCCTGCTGGCCGATGGGATCTGCCGCGTGGTGGAGTGCCCCGGGGTGAGGAAGAAACTGGTCCGGGCTGCCCTGGCAAAAGTTAGGCGGTTCGGCTGGCCGGAAATTGCCCGGGAGGTCCTTTCGGCGTACCGGGCTTTGACCGGGGGGCTGGGGCAAAGAAAGCCCAAGGGGCCAGGGAGCCGCGAAAGGTGGCTACCCGTGGATAAACAAGGCTTCAGGCCTTTCCCATCCGGAGGATTTTCATCATCTCCCGGTGAACTCGGCTGTTGCTGGCAAGCACCTGTCTCCCGTCCAAGGCCAGCGGCCGGCCCCGGAAATCCGTGACTTTTCCTCCCGCTTCTTGCACCATCAGACCTCCGGCGGCCAAGTCCCAGGGACCCAACTTCATCTCCCAGAAACCGTCGAACCGTCCGGCTGCCACGTAACATAGGTCAAGGGCAGCGGACCCGGCCCTTCTTACTGCGTGGACCCGGAGGGCAAAATTCCGAAAGTGGTCGAAGTTATTGATCTTGCTTTCCCGCAAATCGTAAGGAAACCCGGTAGCCAGCAGGCTTCGGGAAAGCCGGGGGGTAGAAGAAACCCGAATTCTTCGGCCATTCAGCCTCGCTCCCTTCCCTTTCTCGGCCACGAAAAGTTCATCCCGCGAGGGGTCAAAGACCACTCCCAAAATGATTTGGCCCATCTTTTCCAGGGCAATGGAAACCGCATAGACCGGGTATCCATGGGCATAATTGGTGGTACCGTCCAGGGGATCGATGATCCACCGGTAGGGAGAGGCGGTCCGTTCCTGGGCCTTTTCCTCGGCCAGGAAGCCATGCTCAGGGAAGCATTTCCGAATCTCGGAGACGATGATTCTTTCCGCCCGGAAATCCATCTCCGTGACCAGGTTCACGGCCCCTTTGTAATCGATCCGCCGCGTCCGGCCCAAACGGCTTCTCAGTACCTGCCCAGCTTTCCTGGCGGCCAAAATAGCTAAGGCCTTGAACGATTCCATCATTTTGCTCCTTTGTTAAGAATTCCCCGCAGTAGATGAGGACCCTGGAAGGTATACCCCCGACAGGGGGTGCTTGTCAATTCGGAGATTTAGAAATTCATCCCCTTGTATTGGAAGGATTATTTACGGCGAGGGCAAACCCACTGCCCCAACCTGGGTTGAAAATGGAAAGAGCCTGTGATAGGGTTCTTGAAATCCGTAGGAAAGGCGGTCAAAAACCGAATCGAGAGGTGAACTCTATGGCTGAAGCGAGGGTTCGGGGAAATTCAATTCATTACCTGGAGGTGAAACCCCATCAACCTACCGCCGATTGGCCGGTGATCTTCATTCACGGGAGCGGGGGGAATGCCGACCTTTGGAGGAAGGTGATGGATGAGTTGGCCCCCAATTACCGCGCCATCGCCGTGGACCTGCCCGGTCACGGTTCCTCCCAAGGCGAGGGGTTCCGAAGCGTTTCCGAATATGGGGACTTTATGAATGATTTCCTGGAGGCCCTGGGATTAAAAAAAGCGGTCCTGGGAGGTCACTCTTTGGGCGGTGCCATCGTGCAGGATGTGGCCCTCCGGCACCCGCAGAAGCTAAGGGCCCTTCTCCTGATCGGAACCGGAGCGCGGCTCAGGGTATTGCCGGATGCCCTGGAGTCTATGAGAAAGATGGCGTTGGGAGAAATTCCCCCCAAGTTCGAAGCCTGGGGCTTTTCGGAAAAGGCCTCCCGCGAAATCATTGCCGAAGGGGAAAGGGAGTGGGCCAAGACAGGGTCCCTGGTTCGTTACCACGATTTTTTGGCCTGTGACCGATTTGACATCATTGGCGAGGTCGAAAAAATCCGGTTACCCGCCCTGATTGCCTGCGGCCAAGAAGATCGCTTGACCCCGATAAAATACTCTCAATTCCTTAACCAGAAGCTCCCGGGGTCCAGGATGGAGCTGATTAGCGGAGCAGGACACATGGTGATGTTGGAAAACCCCAAAGACTTGAGCAAGGCGATTTTGAGTTTCCTGGGTGGGCTCTAGACTCCAGCCGGCAATCTCGGGAATGAAAAACCGTTCGATTTACGAGCTCAACCATCTTCCCCCCCCAGAGAGAACCAAAATCTACCGTTCTCTGATCCCCCTTTCCCTTTTTTCCACTTTGGGGATTGATCGGAATACTTTCCTGAACCGTCAGGGGGAGAAGGCGGTAGAATTTCACACCCCCGAGTCCCACGGCTTCGTTTCGATTGACGTGAAACAGTCGCCCGAGGACCAGGATTCCGTTTTCTTTTTGCAGCTCTCCGACACTCCTTTTTTGGACAATCTGGAGCTCTCCTTCGTGGTGATCAATGATCCGCGGGGAGAAAGGTTCAACATCGACCGCGACCCCCAAGGAAGGGATACTCTTTTCGGGACGACCCTGCGAAATGTCGCGGAGGAGGAAAGGGCCATGAAAGCAGGATTGTCCCCAGGGCAGGTCCGTCCCGGCTTGCGTCTTTTTGGAGAAATGTTGAGCCTTCTGGAACGTTTCGCCGCCCGACTGGGGACGTCGATTATTTCCTGCGAGGCGCTCTTTTACCACAATGCAATCAAATATGAACAGTATGGATTCGGTTACCTGGAAGGAAGAAGGATGATGGAGGAGATCGACCGGGAATTCCTTCCGGGCGGGAGTCTTTACCAAAAAATGGATGACTCCACGCCCTTTCGCCCCCGAGGCGGGAAAAAGACGGTCCGCGGTAGAAGCTGGGCGATCCAGGATGGAATCCTGGGAAAACCGTGGCCTTCCCCCAAGCTCTACAAGCCAGTGGGGAAAAAGGTGGGAGTTAATACCTTTCATGGTCAAGGTTTTTAGTTAATCCCCAAAATTGGGCAAGACCCGAATAAATCGTTTGCATGGGAAAACGGGAATAAATCGCCGGCAATAAGAAAATAAGAATTATGGATAAGTTATTGATATAATTAGAAATACAAGGGTAAAAAGCTTAAAAAAAATAAAAATTTAATAAATTTTATTATTGTTTTTTTTGCAAAAATAATGTAAATAAAAAGCCTCATGTTTTTAAGGGTAATTCTTGAATTAACGCCTAAATTTGGTTATTGAAAGCATAGCAAAAATAAAAAGAAGGAATCCACAAAAAGAGCTCTTCAGAAACCTTTAAGATTTTAGACGAATTGGACCAATTGTCCCCGCTAGAAATCTGGGTTGCAAATCGGAAAATCCGGGAAGGAAGCAAAAAAGATGAATAGACGCGTGGTGGTAACAGGAATTGGGGTTGTTTCCCCCATCGGAATTGGGAAAAATGCTTTTTGGCATTCCCTCATAAATGGCAGGTCTGGAATTGGCCCCATTACCCACTTTGATGCCTCTTCCTATCCGTGCAAAATTGCCGCTGAGGTTCATGACTTTCATGCTACGGATTTTATCGATGCTAAGAGCGCTTCCAGGATGGCCCGGGGCAGCGCCTTTGCCATTGCCTCCATCCGGAGCGCCTTTGAGGATTCTAAGTTGGATCTTTCAAACGAGGACCCTTATCAACTTGGATTGAGCTATGGCACCGCCTTGGGGCCCATGGATATCTACGAAAAATTTGGGGCGACATTTTATGAACGCGGGTTGAAGCATGTGAGCCCCATCTTTTTGGGAATGATGAATCATAATGCGATGATTGGTGCCATTTCAGAGGCCTTCAATATTCGAGGATACAATACAGCGATTTCCGCCGGATGTTCATCGGGCAACGTGGCCATCGCCAATGCTTATTACGTCATCGCGAGGGGAGGAGCGGATATTTTGGCCACCGGCGGAGTTGACACGCCCATTTACCCGTTGACTTTCGGTCTCTATTCGGCTTCCCAATCCTTGGCTAGACATAATGGGAATCCCCAAGAAGCTATGTGTCCTTATGATAAAAGAAGGTCAGGGTTCGTTTTGGGGGAAGGGGCCGGCGCTTTGATTCTAGAGGAGAGGGAACGGGCCATAAAAAGGCAGGCAAGAATTTACGCCGAAGTGCTGGGGTGCGGCCTGACCAACGACGCCAATAACTTGGCCATATCCAGCCCGGAAACGAGAGACAGCATCAAAGCTTTTCAGATTGCTTTGACCAAAGCCTCGCTATCCCCCGATGATGTGGACTATGTCTGCGGACACGCTCATTCTTCGGTGATGATGGACAAAAAGGAAACCCTTATTATTAAAAAGGTATTTGGAGAGCATGCTTTCCGGCTGGCCGTAAGTTCGATCAAGGCAATGATCGGGCATTCAATGGGAGGAGGCACAGCCCTGCAGAGTATTGCCGCGATCCTGGCCCTGCATGAGGGAATTCTTCCCCCCACCATTAATTACCAGACTCCAGACCCTGAATGCGACTTGGATTACGTTCCCAATCACCCGAGGAAGAAAAACATAAATGTTGCTATAGCCAATTCTTTCGTATTAGGGGGAACAAATGTGGTCATTGTTTACGGGAACCCCAAAAAGCCCAATCTTTACCCCCCTTCTTCCCCGGCCGAAAGATCGGATAGGGGGCCGACTTGATCTGCTCAGATTATCGGAAGGGGAAAGGTCCACGATCCCTCTATTTTTTTGGTTTTCCTGCCAGAACTTGCCGGATAAAGTTATTCTTGATTTCTTCGAAATTCAATTAAAACCATTCTGGAAGATCTCGGTGACCCCTCATAAGCGGCATTGTTAAGAATGCCAGAATAAGGCGAGAAGATCTTTACCCCCGCAGGCCGATTATGGGTGGAGGCTTCAGGTTTTAAGGGTGTCGATAGAGAAAACGGGGAGAAAGTGGATTCCTTTTTCAAATCTTTTCATTGGTTAAATAAGAAATGACTCAGGGTGAAGGCTCCTCGTAAAAGGAGAAGGCGACAGCTCAAATAGTTTTTGGAAGATGGATTTTGGGGATGTGGCTTATTCTGGTTCCAAGCATTATCAGCAGGGCGTAGGAAAAATTTTCGAAGTGATTTCCTTACTTAAGAAAATCCTGGGACCGGTCGAAAAGTGAATATGAGAGAGCTTTGCCCAGTTAAGCTTGAGGAAATCCGTTGACGATGCGCCCAGAAAAATGGGCTCTCCAGATCCACCGGAGCAGGCCCTTTGGAAATGGGCCTTTGGTCCCCACACTTTTTTGGCAATCTTCTATTCAAATTTTTCCCTGGTCTGGAAATCGATTCCGGCGCGGGTAAAAGGGGTTCTCCTTAGCCAAAATCTCCTTTATGCGTTGAAGGAATAATGAAGTGAACATTCATGCACTCCCTTCGATCATTGCTGCTCTCGCCTATTTTTTTATCGGAATTTTTGTTTTTTTGCAAAGAAAAACAAATCCTGTAAATCGGTCTTTTGCTCTTATGCTTCTATCCGTTGCGGCCTGGAACATGGAATGGGCCGGACTCTTCGCCGCCCCCAGTGCTGAATTTGCTTATGTTTGGGGTAACATTTTCCGACTTGGGCTTCTTTTCATTCCTCCGACTTTTTTGCATTTTACCCTGAACTTTGCTTTTTCAAGTAAAATCCCTCCCCGATCACGGATCATTTTGTTGATTTTTTATCTCGTCTCCCTTATTTGGGTGTTTTTTAATTGGTCTCGAAGCTTTCATGGTCATATTTTTGCCACCCCATGGGGATATAACTTCAAAAGTGGTCCCCTCTACTCTTTTTTCATTCTGCAATTTATCTTGGCTGTTTTCTTATCTTTTTACAACATGATTCGGGGCTATCTTATTTCCGATACTTACCACCGGCATAGGATGAAATATTTTTTCCTGGCCATTGGAACAAGTTTTGCCCTGGGGCCCGTAAATTTCTTGCCCAAATTTGGGGTGGAAATTTATCCTATAGGAAATATTGTAATTACCATCGGCCTTTTTATCGCCGCCTATTCAGTCGTTCAGCATCGCCTGATGGACGTAAGTGTTTTTATGGCCAAAGGATTAAGTTACCTCCTATCCCTTGCCATATTGGCGGTCCCATTCTTTTTTGTAATCATCTTTCTTGAAGAACATTTTTTCCATGAAATTCAAATTATTTTTGCGCTTGTCTTAATCATGCTTGGCGCGGCAAGCATTCTTCTTTTCGGGTTCTTTAAAGTCCGAATCGATCGGACCATGAGCCATATCGTCCTCAAGGACAAATATAATTACCACCAGATCCTGAAGGATTTCAGCCGGCGTCTGGTGACCATCGTGGATTTGGATCGCCTCCTGAACCTGCTGGCCGACACCATTGAAAAGAGCATGGGGGTGAAGAAAATATCCGTTTTCCTGCTGGACCCGGAAAAAGACCTTTTCCGACCCCGGCTTGTTCGCGGTTCTACTCCCGGGGAACCAATCAAAATCAGCCAAGCGGCGATTCAATTTCTTCAGGACCGAAAAGAGGCGATTCTCAGGGTGGAGTTGGATTGGTTTGAGAAAAAGGCGATGGTCGAGGAATTGAAGTCCATTCTTCGGCGTTGCGAAACGGAAGTCTTCTTACCCCTGATCTTCATGGACCGGATGATCGGGTTTATCAACCTGGGGCAGAAGGCCGAGGGACAAATCTATTACCCGGAAGACCTGAACCTGCTCTATCCGCTGGGCAACCAGGTGGCCATCGCCATCGAGAACTCCAATCTCTATGACAGCCTGAAAAAGTCCCAGACCCTCATCCGCAGGGCGGACCGCCTGTCGTCTCTGGGTACTCTCGTGGCCAGCCTGGCCCACGAGATTCGCAACCCTCTGGTTTCCATCAAAACCTTCACCCAGCTTCTTCCCGAACGGATCGAGGACGTGGAGTTCCGGGACTATTTCCTGAAAGTGGCCTCGGGAGAAATCGACCGTCTGACCGGTTTGATCAATGAACTTCTGGGATTTGCGCGGCCGGCCGAGCCCCGCCTGGAAGGGGAGGATATCCATAATCTCATCGACAAGATGGAAGTTCTCATTGCCACCGAAGCACGGAAGAAGAATGTGGCCCTGCACAAGAACTATGCCCCGGACCTGCCCCAAGTCCGAATCGATGCCGAGCAAATCAAACAGGTCCTTCTCAACATCCTCCTGAATGCCATTCAGGCCATCCGGGGCGAAGGAGAGATTTGGATCGAAACCCGGACGGTGCAGGTCCCCCTGGAAGAAGGAACCGAGCCCTTTGTTCAGGTCGAAATCCGGGACACAGGGGTGGGAATTCCCCAGGAGAATCTGGAACGTATTTTCGACCCCTTTTTCTCCACCCGGCCCGAAGGCAACGGCCTGGGGCTGGCCATCAGCCACCAGATCGTTCATGACCACCGGGGCTTCATCACCGTGGAGAGCGAAGTGGGAAAAGGCAGCAGCTTTAAAGTCCATCTCCCCCTCAAAACCGGAGGGATAGGTGCCGTCCAAGGGCAAAATGCAACCGTCTCGTGATGACCCCGTCCCGGAGAAGGGAGAAAATCCTAGAGGAGGGAAGACCGATCCGCCCGGGGAAGGGGTCGAGGACTGGCTTCATTCATTCCGGGTACCTGCCGAACTGCGGGAACGGGTCCGAAAGTTCGCCGCTTCCGGGCTCCCAGTATTCATCCAAGGAGAGGAGGGAACGGGAAAAAGCGCGGTGGCCCGGGTTCTTCATTTTTGGGGCCCGTGGAAAAAGAGCCCCTTTCTCCGCATCCCCTGCCGGGGATTGACCCCCAGTGATTTCGTGGAAAAAATCTCTGTTTGGGGGGAAGAAAAGCAACCCGGGGGGAGAGTTTCTTTGACCCTTTTCCTGGAAAATTTGGGGAGGCTGCAAGATAACATGCAAGCCTTGCTGCAAGAGCTTTTGAGCAGCCGCCAGGTTCCCTGGCCCGGCCTGGAGGAAACGATATTCGATGTGCAGGTCCTTTCATCTTCCACTGGCGATATGGCCGAATCCCTGGCCGACGAAGGATTTCGACCCGACCTTTTCCGGACTCTGGAGACGCTGACTCTTCGCCTGCCGCCGCTCCGGGAACGGAAGGAAGAACTCCCCCGGATCGTTCAAGAAATTCTGCGCGAAAAAGAGAGGCAAGTGGGGGGTAAGAAGGGGTTTTCCCCCGAAGCCATCCGGGTGCTCCAGGAGTATGACTGGCCCGGAAATCTGGCGGAGCTGGAAAGCATGGTCCTGAGGTCGGCCGTTCTGAAAGATGGGAATTTAATCGAACCTGCAGACCTGGCCTTCAACCCTTCCTGCGGCCCCTCCTATCAGGGAACGCCTTTCCGGGATGAAAAAGATCGTTGGTTCGACGTGACCATTCCCACTCTGGCTCATGAGATCAAGAATCCCCTGGTGGCCATCAGCACCTTTGCTCACCTTCTGCCGAACAAGTATGACGACCCCGAGTTTCGCCAGGAATTTTCCCGTCTGGTCAATCAGGATGTGGGGCGAATCAACGCCTTGATCGAAAACCTCCTGGAGTTCGCCCAGTTCTCTCCCCCCCGGTCGAGCCTTCAGGACCTGAACGCAGCCCTCGGGGAGTTTTTGGAAAAATATCGGAACACCCCCGGGAAAGCAAACCGGGAGGTTATGACCGACCTGGAAAATGGCTTGCCCCCGATTCTCTTCGACAAGACCCAGTTGAATTTTATTCTGCGGAACCTTCTCGAAAACGTCCCATCCCGGGGGAACGACCATTCCCCCCTCAATATCTCCACCCGATTTCCCCGGGAAGAAACGACTGGGAGGGGGGCGGATTCGGTGGATTTGATCCTGTGGTACCATAGCCCCGAAGGTTTTCTGGGCAACTTCTCCCGAATTGTCGGTTTCGAAACCAACCCCGAACTCCAAAACCTGAACCTTTCCCTTTTGCTGATCCAGAAGGTCATGCTGAACAATCGGGGGAAGATGCAGGTTCGGAAGGAGGCCGACGGAGGAATAACCCTCCTCGCCCGGTTTCCGGCGGGAAAATCGAAACGGGGAGTGGTTGAAGGATGACCATGCGAAAGATCCTGGCGGTGGATGATGAATTGAGCGTTCGCGACTCGCTGCGCATGATCTTCAAGAAAGATTATGTGGTCGTCACCGCTGGAAGCGCCAAGGAGGCCTGGGAGAAGATCCTGAGCGAGGAACCGGACCTCATCTTTTTGGACATCCTCATGCCCCAGAAGGACGGCCTGGAGCTCTTGAAAGAAATCCGGGAGAGCCAGCCCCTCACCCCGGTGGTGATGCTCACCGCCGCCAAGAACGTGAAAACGGCGGTGGAGGCCATGAAAATGGGGGCTTACGACTATATCACCAAGCCTTTCGACGTGGAGGAGCTAAAGATCGTCGCCGACAAGGCCCTGGAAAGCCGGGACCTGAAGGCGGAGAACCGACGGCTGCAGACGGAGGTCGAGGACCGGTACCGGTTCGACAACATCATCGGCAAGTCCAAGGAGATGCGGGAAATCTATGCCACCATCTGTCAGATCGCCGAGCGAAATTCCACGGTCCTGATCCATGGAGAGAGCGGGACCGGAAAAGAGCTGGTGGCCCGGGCCATCCACTACAATAGCCCCAGGAAAAACAAACCCTTCGTGGCGGTCAACTGCGCGGCCATCCCGGAAACCCTGATCGAAAGCGAGCTGTTCGGGCATGAGAAAGGGGCTTTCACCGACGCCCAGAACCGGCGTATCGGTCATTTTGAGCTGGCCCATCAGGGCACCCTTTTTCTGGACGAGGTCTCGGAGCTGAGCCTGCCCACCCAGGCCAAGATCCTCCGGTCCCTGCAGGAACGAGAGTTCGTCCGGGTGGGGGGGAGCAAGACGATCCAGGTGGATGTGCGCCTGATCTCGGCGACCAACAAGAATTTGGAAGAGATGATGAACCAGGGAGTCTTCCGCTCCGACCTGTACTACCGGATCAACGTAGTTCCCCTGACCATTCCTCCCCTTCGTCAGCGAAAGGAGGACATTCCCCTCCTGATCCAGCATTTTCTGGAAAAGCATTCCGGGCCGGCGAAACAGAAAATCTCCCCGGAGGCCATGGAAATCCTGGCGGCCTACGATTGGCCCGGCAACGTGCGGGAGCTGGAAAATATCATCGAGCGAATCGTGGTCCTAAGCTGCACCGACCTGATCAAGCCCGAGGACCTGCCGATGAGCCTGAAAAACACTTCCCGGGCGGAGCATATCAAGCAGGGGGTGCTGGAAGGCCGGATCTCCTTCGAGGATGCGGAACGGGATTTCGAACGGGACATCATCCTCGAAGCCCTGAAAAAGACTCGCTACATCCAGACCAAGGCGGCTGACCTCCTGGGGATCAGCCGGCGCATTCTGAAATACAAAATGGATAAATACGGCATCCCCACCTCACCCGAGGAGGCCGCCGTTTCCCCCGAGGGGGTCCAGGCCTGAGGAAACGCTCCGGCCGGGCGGGGGCATAATCCAAAGGAATCCTACCTTCCTCTTCCACCTTTCAGGGCCTGAAAGAGAGCGGGCGTATTGACGAAGCATTCCCGCCCCCGTAAGATAGATTCAGTCCGATTGAGGCCTTCTGGATGAAGAATCTTCTCGTCCTTTCCGCCAGCCGCAGGACCGACTTAGCGGGGTGCTTTCCGGAAGTCCTGGAGGAGCGTATGCGCGCATTCCCCCCCGAGGCGGTTCATTCTTTGGTGATCTGGACGAAGAATCCCAGGAACCTGATCATCGAGGGGAGTTTGAAAGAAATCCTCAAAAAGTACAGGCAGATTTACCTCCACCTAACGGTTACCGGCATGGGCGGGGGGGAATTCGAGCCTTTGATTCCCCCTTGGGAAGAAACGGTGGGGATGATGGAGCCCCTGGTGGAGCTAGTGAGAGGCCCAGAGCGAATATCCTGGCGGTTTGATCCCATCCTGGAGGTGGAAGGCAGGCGAGGGACTTACAGCAACATTGCCTATTTTTCCCCGCTCTGCGAGGCCATTGCTCCCTGGGGGATCAAAACCTGTCGGGTGAGCTGGGTGTCTCCATACAAGAAAGTCGTGGCGCGTTTGGGCGGGCGGGGCTGGAGACTGGTCGCCGAGGACGCGGAAAAACGGAAGAAGCAGGCGGAAGAGCTTGGATTAATTGCCAGGAGGCACGGGATGGAACTCCGATTCTGTTCCATGAATGGATTTCCCGTTTCCCGATGCATCGATGGAGAACTCCTCGGCCGAATCCATCCGGATGGGCTTAGCTGTTCGCAGGAAAAAGCCAGGGGCCAAAGGCCTCTTTGCGGGTGCACCCACAGCCTGGATATTGGATGGTATTCGCTGAAATGCCGGCACGGGTGCTTGTATTGCTATGCGACGCCGTGAAATGCATCGGGCGTTGTAAAATGAACAATGGTCAAAGATCAATAATCAATGACCAATGATGTATGGCTACTGAAAATGGACGACGTGAGGCCAGTTAAGGAAGCCAACCGCCGCGAAGGAATCAAGCTTTACGGTTGGATCGGCCTGTTCATCATCGGGACCTCGGAAATCCTGCTTTTTGCGGGCGTTCCCGTGGTCCGTACCTTTTTCACTCCCCTGGTCTGGACCGGCTATATCCTTTTCATGGACAGCTTAGTCCACCGGCAAGGGGGACCCTCGTGGGTCCTGGATCGACGGCGGGAATTCCTGCTCCTTCTTCCGGCCTCCATCGGTTTTTGGCTCATCTTCGAGGTCTATAACTTCTATTTGCGCAACTGGCATTACGTGGGGCTGCCGGAAGAGGTTCCCCTCCGTGTCCTGGGCTATGCCTGGGCCTTCGCCACCATCTGGCCCGCCATCCTGATCACGGCCCAAGCGGTGGAAGGATGGAAGGGAATTTCACGGGCCAAGGTCCGGCCCTGGAAGATAAGCCCCGAAACCCTGGTTTTTTCCATGGTCTTCGGGGCTTTTTGCTTGATTCTTCCGCTGGTTACTTCGCCCTCGGTGGCCCATTTTCTGGCGGCGCCCGTCTGGTTGGGCTTCATTTTTCTCCTCGACCCCCTTAATTACTGGATGGGCCGGGATTCCCTTTTTCTGGACCTGCAAAGAGGGAATCCCCGGCGGTTTTACAGCCTGCTCCTATCGGGGGCTATTTGCGGCTTTTTATGGGAGTTCTGGAATTTTTGGGCCGGGGCGCGATGGTATTACACCGTTCCCATCCTGGGCCAAATCAAAATCTTCGAGATGCCGGTCCTGGGATACCTCGGATTCCCTCCTTTTGCCCTGGAATGCTTCGTCATGTATTCTTTCCTTAAGAATCTCTTGGCTCGCCCCGGGTTCTTGCGATGAAGGACATTTTCGGCCCCTCGGGTACCTTGGCCAAGAAAATCCCTTTTTATGAGTACCGCCCGGAGCAGGAACAGATGGCCGAAGCGGTTAAGCGGGCTTTGGCCCGGGAGCGGTTTCTGATCGTCGAGGCCGGTACGGGTACCGGAAAGACCCTGGCTTACCTCATTCCTTCCGTTCTGAGCGGAAGACGGGTGGTCGTTTCCACGGGAACCAAGACCCTCCAGGAACAGCTTTTTTTCAAGGATGTCCCCCTGGTGCAGGACCGCCTCCGCTTCTCCTTCCGGGCGGCCTTTATGAAAGGAAGGGGAAACTACCTTTGCTGGAGGCGGTTCCGGCTCTTTTCCCGTCAACCGCTCTTTCCATCCATGGAAGAGGTAGGCTATTTCCAAACCCTGAAAAAGTGGGCCGGCAAAACCAAGAGCGGAGACCGCGCCGAGCTGGCCGACCTGCCCGAAGACCTGGGCTTGTGGAAGGAGGTCTGCGCTTCGTCGGAAACCTGCCTGGGGCAGGCCTGCGAGTTTCATGACGCTTGTTTTGTCATGGCCATGCGGAAGGAAGCGGCCGGGGCCGATGTGGTGATTGTCAATCACCATCTCTTCTTCGCCGACCTGGCGGTGCGCTTGAAAAGATACGGGGAGGTCCTTCCGCGGTACGAAGCAGTCATTTTCGACGAAGCCCACCAGATCGAGGAGACTGCCACCCAGTACTTGGGGCACACCATCAGCAACTACCGGTTTGAAGAACTGGCCAGGGACGTGCGGCGGGAATGCGCCGCGGCCAAAATAAAGGAAGGAACTCTGACCCGGATCGGGACCGACCTTTTGGAACTGGAAGAAAGGTTTTTCCAGCCTCTTCGGGGAAAAGAGGCGCGTTTCCCCCTGCGAAAAGAGCAATGGAAAAACGATGCGGGGGAGGCCGGGTCCCGGGTGACGGAAAAATTAACCTCCCTTTCCTCCCACATCGGAGGGATGCAGGAGCCTTCCGAAGGCCTGCGGGCGTGCGGGCGAAGAGCGGAAGAGTTGAAGCTGGTATTTCAGGAATTCATATCCCTCGCCCGGGAAGAGATGGTTTACTGGGGGGAAGCGCGGGGCCGGGGGGTTTTCCTCCATTCCTCCCCGGTGGATGTATCTGCTTCGCTCCGGGAGCATCTTTTCCCCCGCTTGAAGACCGCCGTTTTTACCTCGGCGACCCTTTCCACCCAGGGGAGTTTTACCTTTTTCCGCTCACGCATGGGATTGACGGAAGGTTGGGGAGAGGGAATCGATGAGGCGATTCTAGACTCTTCCTTCGACCTGAAGGCCCAATCCCTGCTCTATCTCCCCTCCCATTTGCCCGAACCCAACAGCCCCGAATTTTTGCCCCGGGCGGTTGAGGAGATGGAAAAGATCCTCAGACTTTCCTTGGGCAGGGCCTTTCTCCTTTTTACCAGCATCCGAAACATGGAGGAAGCCTACTGGCAGCTCAGAAAAAGGGTCCCCTTCACCTGTTTTTTACAGGGGGAACGGCCCAAATCGGCCCTTCTCCAGGCCTTCAAAGAAGACCTCCATTCGGTCCTTTTTGCCACGGCCAGCTTCTGGGAGGGGGTGGACATACAGGGAGAAGCTCTAAGCTGCGTGGTGATCGACCGTCTTCCCTTCTCTCCCCCCACGGAACCCATTCTGGAAGCGAGGCTGGAGCGGATCGCGGGGGAGGGGGGGAGGCCTTTCTGGGATTATCAGGTCCCTTCGGCGATCCTCCTTCTAAAGCAAGGGCTGGGAAGACTGATTCGCACCCGGCAAGACCGGGGTGTCCTGGCCATCCTGGACACGCGCCTGCTCACCCGGGGATACGGGAAGGTCTTTCTGCGAAGCCTGCCCCCCTCGACGGTCGTCCATGACCCCGAGGCCGTCGACCGATTCTTCCGGAATTCCCGTTGCAGTTTCGAAGATACGGGTAAAGAACTCCCCCGGGAAGGCCGATAAAATCTTTGAACCCCGCGTCTTTCTCCGCCCTTTTTCCCGCAGAATTTTTCAAGGAGCATCGATACTTAGCAGCCTTACCCGTTGACGGATGGGGAGGCAGGTATTATAATTAATTTGTTAAATCCTTTGTCCCCAACCTTTCGAGGTGGCAATAAACCGGGAGGAAAGAATGGCCAATATTCTCGAAGATGAACAAATGAAAGTGCCGGAGATGCTGCCGATGCTTCCCGTGCGGGATACGGTCATTTTCCCGTACATGATACTTCCGCTGTTCGTGGGCCGGGAAAGCTCCATCAAGGCGGTCGATGAAGCCCTGGCCAAGGACCGAATGATCTTTTTGGCTACCCAGAAGGTTTCCACCGACGACAATCCAACCCCGGATAGCATCTACTCGGTGGGCACTGCGGCCATGGTCATGAAGATGCTCAAACTGCCCGACGGCCGGGTGAAAATCCTGGTCCAGGGGCTGGCCAAAGGGACCATTCGGGAATACATCCAGGAAAAGCCCCTCTTCGTAGTCCGCATTCAAAGGATTATCGAGCCCCCCGTCGGGGAGTCATCCCTGGAAACGGAAGCTCTTATCCGCAGCGTGAAAGAGCAGAGCGAAAAGGTCCTATCCCTGAAAGGTATCCTCTCTCCCGATGTGCTGGCCATTCTCGACCAGATCGAGGAACCGGGCCGGCTGGCCGATTTGGTGGCCTCCAATCTCAAACTCAAGATCGAGGAGGCGCAGAAGATCCTCGAAACCTTCCATCCCCTGCAGCGGTTGAAAAAAGTCAACGAATTTCTCTCCAAAGAAGTCCAAGTCTCGACCATGCAAGCGAAAATTCAATCCCAGGCCCGAGAGGAGATGAGCAAAACCCAGCGGGAATACTTCCTGCGGGAGCAGCTCAAGGCGATCAAGGCCGAGCTGGGGGAGATCGACGAGAAGGCCCAGGAAGTCAGTGAATTGCGGGAAAAAATCAAAAAAGCCAAGATGCCCCCCGAAGTGGAGAAGGAGGCCAATAAGCAGTTGACTCGCCTGGAGCAGATGCACCCCGAGTCCGCCGAGGCGACTATCGTTCGAACCTACCTGGACTGGCTGGTTGAGCTTCCCTGGGCGGTCAGCACCGAAGACAATCTGGACATCAAGAAGGCGAAACAGGTATTGGACGAAGATCACTATGACCTGGAAAAGGTCAAAGAGCGCATCCTGGAATACCTCGGGGTGCGGAAGCTGAAGGAAAAAATGAAAGGCCCCATCCTTTGTTTCGTGGGTCCTCCGGGGGTGGGGAAGACTTCTCTGGGCAAGTCCATCGCCCGGGCGCTGGGCAGAAAGTTCACCCGCATTTCTCTGGGGGGAATCCGGGATGAGGCCGAGGTCCGGGGGCACCGGCGGACCTACATCGGTTCCCTGCCCGGCCGGATCATCCAGGGGATTAAAACCGCCGGGTCGAACAACCCGGTCTTCATGCTGGATGAAATCGATAAAGTGGGGACGGATTTCCGCGGCGATCCTTCCGCCGCCCTGCTGGAGGCCCTGGACCCGGAACAGAACTTTGCCTTCAGCGACCATTACCTGAACGTGCCCTTCGATTTGTCCAAGGTCATGTTCATCACCACGGCCAACATCCTGGACCCCATCCCGCCGGCCCTGAAGGACCGCATGGAAGTCATCAACCTGGCCGGCTACACCAGTGAAGAAAAGCTGAAAATCGCCAAACAGTTCCTCCTTCCCCGCCAGTTGGAGGAGAACGGGATCACCAAGGAAAGCCTCTCCCTGAGCGATGAGGCCCTTTTGCGGATCATCTCCCAGTACACCAAGGAGGCCGGGGTGCGCAACCTGGAGCGGGAGATCGCTTCGGTGTGCCGAAAGGTGGCCCGCAAGCTCGCCGAGGAGGAGAAGGGGCCTTTCCAGGTAACCGGCCTGAACCTGCACAAATACCTGGGGCCCCCCAAGCACCTTCCGGAAGAAGAGCTGGAAGTCAACGAGATCGGGGTAGCCACCGGCCTGGCTTGGACCTCGGTGGGCGGGGAAATTCTCCACGTGGAGGCCACCACCATGAAGGGCAAGGGGAACCTTACCCTTACCGGCCACCTGGGCGATGTGATGAAGGAATCGGCCCAGGCGGCCCTGAGCTATGCCCGGTCCAAGGCCAAGGAGCTGGACCTGGACCCCGAGTTCTACGAAAAACTCGACGTGCACGTCCATGTCCCGGCCGGAGCCATCCCCAAGGACGGGCCTTCAGCGGGGGTGACCATGGCCACTTCTCTGATTTCCGCCCTGACCCGTATTCCGGTCCGGAAGGACATTGCCATGACCGGAGAGATCACCCTCCGGGGCCGGGTGCTACCCATCGGGGGAGTGAAGGAAAAGACCCTTGCGGCCCTGCGGGCCGGGATCAAGAACGTCATTCTTCCCTACCAAAACCAGAAAGACCTGGACGAGATTCCTCCCTACATCCGGCGGAGGGTCGATTACATCTTCGTCAAGGACATGGATGAAATCCTGAAGAAGGCCCTGGTGCCGGAAAAAGCCCAGCCGAAGAAGGAGGGCACTGAAAGAGAACCGGGGGAGAAGAAGGGGCGCACGGAGAGTGTTCCCCTTTCCCTTCCCGTCTGACCTCTTCCCGCGGACCGTCCGGTGAAACTTCGCGAGATCGGCGAATTCGGCCTGATTGCCCGGATCAAGAAATCTTGGCCCCCGTCTTCCCCCCGGGTGATCCAGGGCATGGGGGATGACGCGGCCGTATCCTCCCTTTGTCCGGGAGACGATCTCGTTTCTACCGTGGACCTTCTCATCGAAGACGTCCATTTCGATCTATCTTTCATCGATCCATTTCCCCTGGGCCGCAAGTCGCTGGCGGTCAACCTCAGCGACCTGGCGGCCATGGGAGCGACCCCCCGGTGGATGCTCATATCCCTGGCTCTTCCTTCCCGCCTCAGCGTTGAGTTTGTCGACCAATTTTTTGCCGGGCTGCGGTCTGTAGCCGAACCTCATGGGGTCTCCCTGATCGGGGGAGACACTTCTTCCTCTCCCGACCGTCTCTTCATCAGCATCACCCTCCTGGGGGAAGGGAAAAGGGGGGCTCTGGTCTACCGCCATGGAGCCAAGCCGGGGGACGATCTCTACGTGACCGGGACACTGGGAGATTCCCTCGTGGGACTCCACCTGGCCAAAGGCCTTAAGGGCCGGGCGCCATCGCCGGAAGAAAAATTCCTGCTGGAGAGGCATTTCGACCCCACCCCCCGCCTCGAGGAAGGAAGGGCCCTGGCCGAGGGGAAATTGGCGAGGGCCATGATCGACATCAGCGATGGGCTTCTTTCCGACCTGGGCCATATCTGCGAGGAAAGCCGCGTGGGAGCATTGATATGGGCCGGGCGGATTCCCCAATCCGCACCCTTTCGCTCCCTGGTTCCCGCCTCCCCGGGGGAGGAGTGGAAGTGGGCGCTTAAGGGCGGAGAAGACTATGAACTGCTCTTTTCCGCACCGCCGGAGCGGGCCGATGAACTGGGCGCCTTGGGGAAAAGCTGGCCTTGCGGAATCACCCGGATCGGAAGGGTTGAACCGCTCAACCACGGAGTGGTCGTTCGCACCGAAAAGGGGCCCGTTGACCCATCTTACCTCAAAGGATATGATCATTTTGCCTAAGGGGTCCGCCTAGCCTAGAGGGTCTCCTCCCTGTATCGCGTTCGAAGCCGGGATGGATAATTGTCCATCCTCTGGCCAGAAGAAGGAAATCGACGGATTGGAAATCAACGCCCCTTTGCGCCTCTATCTGATCTTTTTCCTATTCTGGGGGCTGGTTTTTTTTGCCATCTCCGAGGCCTCTCTATTTGCCCTGGGGCGCCTTCGGCTTCGAAGGCTCAAGGAAGAAGGCCATCCGGCCCATTCCGTGATCGAAAACCTCCTAAGCCAGCCCCGGAGGCTGATCATTTCTCTCCTGGCGGGAAATGAAGCGGTCAACGTGGCCATCTCTTCCCTGACCAGCGCTCTTTTTATCGCTGCCTGGGGGGATGGCGCCAAGTGGCTGGCTATTCCCATCGTCGTTTTGGGAATCCTGCTATTGGGCGAAGTCATTCCCAAGACCATGGGGGTGAGATACCCGGATAAAATCGCCCCGGCGATTGCCCCTTCCGTCTCCCGCTTCGTCCGTCTGGTAGGGCCCATTCATTGGATCATCCGCAAAATCATTGACGGGATTTTTCGGCTGGCCCGGGTGAAGCCGGAGCCGCCTTCCTCCCTTTTGACCGAAGAGGATTTCAAGGAACTCATCGAGACCGGCCAAAGGGAAGGCGCCGTGGAAGAGGGAGAAAAGACCCTGATTCACCGGGTATTCAAGTTCAGCGACCAGGCGGTGCGGAACATCATGACCCCCCGGGCCGCGGTCTTCTCCCTGCCGATCTCCACGCGGCTGCAGGAGGCCGTGGAAGCCCTGCGGGCGAATCGGTTTTCCCGGGTTCCGGTTTTTGAAAAAAGCCTCGATCGGGTCGTGGGAATCCTCCACGCCAAGGAGCTTTTACGCGCCTGGGGCCGAAAAAGCGCGGATGATCGCGGGTTGAGGCCCTTCCTGCGCAAACCCCATTTCGTACCCCAGAGCAAGAAGCTCGACGTCCTTTTCCGGGAGTTTCAGAAACAGAGAATTCACATGGCGGTGGTGGTGGACGAATATGGCCGGACGGCCGGAATTGTGACCCTGGAAGACCTGCTGGAAGAGCTTTTCGGGGAGATTTACGACGAGCTCGACGGGGACAGGCGGAAGCGAAGGAAACCCATGAGGCTGGCCATAGAACGGGCCAGCCCGAAGGGCCCCTGATAGGAAAGAAAGAGGCCGAATGGAGACTTACATCCTCGCAAGCTTGATTCTGGTCATGGTTCTATTCCTTTTTCTCGAGGGATTCCTGTCAGGCTCGGAAATTGCCATGGTGGCGGCCGACCGGAAAAAGTTAACCGGCCTGGCTCGTTCCAGCTCCCGGGTGGACCGTCTAACTTTTCGGATTTTAAAAGACCCATCCTGGTTTCTTTCCACCACCCTGGTGGGCAGCAATATGGCCGAAGTGGCCAATGCCGCCCTGGTAACTTCCATCCTGGTGAGCGCCTACGGATCCCGGGGCGATCTGTACGCTTTCCTGGTTCTGACCCCTTTCATTCTCATCCTGGGAGAAGCTTTTCCCAAGGC
>JACAEW010000252.1 GCA_013388675.1 Syntrophaceae bacterium
CCCGGGCGGGATGCCGCCCTGGGCCCGGCCAACTCACTTCCGGCAGGGGTAGACCCGGGAAGCTCAAAATCTTCCTCAAACACCCACTCGATTGGGAGAAGACCCTTTTTTCCAGACCGGTCCTTCTCGCGCACCTGGGTGTCCTTCCCTTCTTTTTCTTACCGGCCCCAGAAATAAAAAACGATCGGAGCGGTGATCAGGACCAGGATGATCCGGAGAAAATGGAAGAGGGCGACGATGGCCCCATTGGCCCCGTATTCCACGCCCACAATCACGATGGCCGACATGGCCCCCGGAGAAGTCCCCAAGTAAGCGGTGGGAAAATCCAGAATGCCCATTTTTTAAAAAAAGAAGGCGAAGCCGAGCCCGATGAAGATGAAGCCGACCATGGAAATGACCATCGGAATCCAGCATTTGGACAGGTGTTCAAAAAGCTCCAGGGTTACCCCCGCGCCGATGATCAGCCCAATAAAGACTTGTCCCAAGAAACTGAAAATATAAGGGATTTCCTTGGCCTTGGCGCCCAAAAAACGAATGGCCACGGTGGCCGCAAGCGCCCCGATGAGCGCCCCCGCCGGAATTTTCAGCCTGACCCCTACGTACCCGCCCGCAAAGGCGGCCAGCAATGTCCCGATTAAATTCCCATCCATTGGAAACCTCTCTTCCCTTCGACGGTTTTTTCCGGTGCTTCTTTATCCCGGTGTCCTCCCTGTATTTCCTATTGCTTTCCCCCGGCCATCATCCGGCTTTCCGGCATGGAGCGGAGTTTCCACATCGCCAGGGGACCGACCAGGGCCACGGCTCCCAGCATACAAAAGGCCCAGCCCCAATTCGGGAGGAAACCGAGGGCCCTCTGCGTTTCCGCCGAATTCGTAAGGTCCAGCACCAGCCCGAAGGCCGTGGGGGCCACGGCCCCAATCCCGAACCCGATCAAGGCCCGCAGGGCCAGGGCAGTTCCCAGGTAGTTGGGGGAGACGAGTTCCGAAAGGCCGGAAGAATAAACCGCGGATTCGGCGATCACGGCAAACCCATAGGCCAGGCCTACAATCATCACCCACATGATCGGGCCGCCGATCAGCCAGCCGAAGGAGAAAGAGCAGGATATACTGATAGCCATCATGGCGATGATCACCGCGGTGCGGCCCCAGCGGTCCGACCAGTAGCCCGCGGCCGAGGTGGATACAACCCCCATGATGTACATGACCGAAGAAAAGACCGCCCCCGACTGAAGAGCCTGGTCCCGGGTCAGTCCCAAGGCCAGGTAGCAGGCCACCAGGAAGGCGGGCGTCCAGGCGCGCTGCGCTTCCAGCTCCCAGGTGTGAGCGCTATAGCCGGCGATCATCAGAAGAGCAGGGCGGTTGGCCAGGACCTCTTTCTTCACCCTTTTCCCCTGGGGTTCCGGTTTCCTTTCGGCCAACCCCCAGAGAATCCAAAGGGGAATCACCGCTCCCAGGATCGGCGCCAGGGAAGTCAGGAAAAAAACCGTCTGCCAATCGTACCTCGCTGCCAGCCACCCAGTGGCGGCCAGCGAGCCGGCGTGACCCAGGGACCCCGCTCCGATGAAGAATCCCATCGCCCTTCCCCGATGGGCACTGGAAAAGTTTTCGGAAATCAGCTTCAAAACCGGGGTATACGTGCCGCCAAGGCATAGCCCCATCAGGCCCCGCAGCAGGAAAGCGGAGAGGTAGGACCGGGCAAAGCAGGCAAAGAGCAAAGAGGAGGCGGCAAAAGAGAGGCAGGAATAGAGAAAGACCTTTTTCGGGCTTACCCAATCGGACAAAGCAGCCAGGGCTACCATGGAAATGAGGAATCCGGTCTGGTACGCGGAGACCACGGAACCGGCCGCGGTATTGGACATCTGCCACTCTTTCTGCAGAACCGGGATCAGGGCGGTGTAGTTCTGAAGGCAGAGGTAGAGAAAAATCCGGGCGGAGCAGATTCCCAGCAGGAAAATATGGGGAGGGACCGTTCTCTGGCCAAAATTGAACATCATTCTTGGGGTATCGACTCGGGCGAAGAGTCCCCGGCTTGCCCTCCTTCCAGCGGCGGATTTATCATTCTTCCTTCTTGGTTTTTGAGGATTGGGCCAGAAAGGCGAAAAAAGCGAATACGGCGACGGGAATAATCCAGGTGAGGAATACGACTCCCATGAAGCCCCATACATCCTCGTAGGCGTAAAAGATCGCCTGCTCCGAATACCGCTGGCGAAAGGCCAAAAAGGCCCATAGCAGAACCACCACCAGCGACCAGCCCACAATCAGCCATTTCATCAACCCAGACATAAAATACAGGCCCGGGGCGCGAGGTCGGGGGTCCCGGGTATCCGTTAGACCTCCCCTCCCGGCCCCTAGAAGAAGCTCAAGCCCATTTTTCTTTTTGTCCCTCTTTTTGCTTCGTTCCTCGACTCTCTTCCCTCTTGCCCGTTCTTTTTACCCCCCGACCCGCGGACCTCCAACCTCCAACTTTTGCTTTTAAAACCGACCACTCTTCATCCACATTTTCCTGAATGGCTTTGACCTGCTGCGGAGTAAGGTGGCCGAAACGCCCCTGCATTTTCAGGTATTCTTGGACGGGAAGGCCTTTGGGTTCGTGGGTGAGGGTATACGTTCTTCCATTCTCGATTTCATAAAGGGGGAAAATCTTGGTCTCTACGGCCAGCCGGGAGACCTTCAGGGAATTTTCCGATGGGAATTTCCACCCCGGAGGGCAGGAAGAAAGAATATGGATGAAGCGCAGACCTCGAATGCCTTTCGCTTTGCGCATTTTGTTCAGGAAATCTTCGGGATAGGCCGGCGAAGCCGTGGCCGCGTAGGGAATACGATGAGCGGCCATGATCTCCATGATATCCTTCTTGGTAGTATCCTTTAAGGCTGGGCTGGGGGTTGTCGTCGTCCAGCTCAGAAAAGGCGTGGCCGAACTCCTCTGGATTCCGGTGTTCATGTACGCTTCGTTATCATAGCAGACATAGATGATGTCGTCGTTTCGCTCTGCGGCCCCGGAAAGCGATTGAAGCCCGATATCGAAGGTTCCCCCGTCCCCGGCCCAGGCCATGACCTGGATGTCCTCGATCCCCCGGGCCATCAGTCCCTTCTTCACTCCCGCCGCGGTGACCGCGGCGGTCGCAAAGACGGTATGGAGGATCGGCACCTTCAGGCTGGTGGAAGGGAAAAACCCGGCCACCGTGGCCCAGCAGCAGGCCGGGATCACCACCATGGTTTTTTTTCCGAGGGCCTGAAGGGCGTAGCGGATGGCCAGGGAAGCTCCGCAGCCCGGGCATCCGATGTGGCCGGAGTAGAGAAATTCTTCCTGGGGAAGTTCGTACCTCATGGCTTCACTCCCATCCAAACGATGTCCCCTTCCGGGGCTTCCTTTCCTTTGGTGTATTCCACGATATCGCTCAGCGCCCGGGGGGTCACATCCCTCCCTCCCAGGCCGGCGATGAACCCGAAGACCGATGTGCCCTCCCCATGGTGATGAAGGGCGGAACGAACCTCCTGCGCGAAAATCCCCGTGGCGCCGAAGGAGATGTTGCGGTCGATCACCGCCACTTTCTTCACTTGCTGGAGGACCCGCCGTACATCGCCGGTGGGAAAAGGGCGAAACATCTTCATTTTGAGAAGCCCGACCTTCTCTCCCTTCTCCCGATACCCATCCACCACCACCCGGGCCGTCCCGGTGATGGTCCCGCTGGTCACCAGGAGAATATCGGCGTCCTCGGCCCGGTATTCCTCCAGAATCCCGTACCTTCGTCCAAAGGCCCGCCCAAACTCTTCATCGACCTGTTTGGCGACTTCCTTGGCTTCCTCCATGGCCTGCTGGATTTTCACCCTC
>JACAEW010000075.1 GCA_013388675.1 Syntrophaceae bacterium
CCCACTCGATTGGGAGAAGACCCTTAAAAATAAATCTTTTCATATGGTTAAGATGGGTTTCCTTCCTGCCTTGACACCAGAAAACCCAGTGATTATTTTTTGGGTGTAGGGGAAAGTGAATAGAGAAATGAAGTGGTAAAGGAGGTATGAACATGAACAGCCTGGTGAGATGGAAACCCATGAATGAGTTAATCCCCCGGAGTTTTTTCCGGAATTTTTGGGATACCGATATCGATGATGTTTTCGAGAGCTTTTTTGAACCTTCGGCGTTAAAAAAGTTCGATTGGTCCCCCAAGATTGAAAGCTACCGGAAAAATGGGACCTACGTGGTCAAGGCGGACCTCCCCGGGGTAGAAGCCAAGGATATTCAAGTAACCCTGGAGAATGGATGCCTGACCATTAAAGGCGAGCGGAAGGTGGACAAAGAAGTAAAAGAGAAGAAAGTGGAACGAAGGGAAGTATTTTACGGTTCCTTTGAGCGGTGTATTCCCGTTCCGGAAGGTTTGAAACCGGAGGGCATTAAAGCGAAATATCGCGATGGAGTCCTGGAGGTGACCGTTCCGGTGGAAGAGAAGAACCCGCCCAAGAGGATCGAGGTGGAGGAAGTAAAACACTGATCCTCAAAAGCGATAAATGCCAGACAGGCCGGTTCCGATCGGCCTGTCTTTTTGAAGCTGCGATAACCCCCCTCTGTTTCTATTTCAAGTCATAATCCCGCCGATAAAATCCTCTTGACAAAACTTTTAACCTTGCTCATATTGCCCTTGAAGGATCCGATCAAATCTTTTTTCCGCAACCCAGGGAAAAGAAAATCAGCCCAAACAAATCTGCCGAGAATACCCGAAGGATTTTGTGGGGAAAGGAGGTGGCGGCCTCGTCTTCTCATGCCCGTGAAAGCCTATGCGCACGAAAGCAATTCATTCTTAGCAGGCGGACACAGGGCATTTTCAAATCGTCCCTGACGGAGTTTGGGATTTCCATCGAAGCTTTAACTCCCCAAGAAGGTGAGGTGTGACCCATGGCTTACTGGTTTGAAAACCCCACGTTGAAAGCCCTAGCCCCCCTGGCCTTGTCGACCTCCATCAAAGGCCTGACCACGATCATCAATATTCCCACCCTATTCATCGGCTCGAATGTCTTTCCGGAAGGGCCGGTGGTGGGCCCCTCGACCATGGACACTCTGGCGAACCGATGTGCCAAGAAGAAGGCCTTCATCGTCACCGACGAATTCAGCAACAAATATGCCGCCAAGGCCGCGCGATTTCTCCAAGCGGGCGGCTTCACCGTGGAAACGTGGCCCCATTGCCTGCCCGAGGCACCCATGGAAGTAGTGGCCGAATGCGCCAAAGCCATGAAGGCCTGCGAACCGGACCTCATCGTGGCTGTGGGCGGGGGGTCGGTCATGGACTCGGCCAAGGCCGCCTGGGTCCTCTACGAACGGCCGGATATTACCGAGCTGGGATTGATCTCGCCCCTGGACAAGCTGAACCTGCGCAAGAAAGCCCTTCTGGCCGCCGTACCCACAACCTCGGGAACGGGCTCGGAGTGCACGGGTGCAGCCGTGGTTCATGATACCGCCGCGCATCGGAAAATCCCCCTGGCGCATGTTGAATTGGTTCCGGATTTTGCCATTCTGGTCCCCGAATTCACCCTCTCCATGCCCCCCAAGCTGACCGCGGGCACAGGGCTGGATGTCCTGGCCCATGCCATGGATGCGGTCACCACCCCGGCGGCCAATGAAATTACCGAACCCCTGGCCCTTAAAGCCATAGAGATGACCTTCCACTGGCTGCCCAGGGCCTATAAAAACGGGCAGGACCGGGAGGCCCGCCACCGCATGATCCTGGCCGCGAGCATCGGGGGAATCGCCTTCGGGATGAGCGGCTGCCATCTGACTCACAGCTTCGGCCATTCCCTGGGGGCGGTCTTCAACCTCCACCATGGAATGAGCGTCGGGTTTTTCCTTCCCCAGACCCTCCAGTTCTGCAGCCGGGTGACGGATAAGCACCTTTTGATCTGCAGGACCCTGGGACTCGAATCCAAAAACCCCGAAGAAGGATTGATCCAATTGGTGGCCAAGGTACGGTCTTTTCTGACGCAACTTGGAGTTCCCCTGACTTTGAAGGACCTGGGGATTTCCCGGGCGGATTTCGACTCCAAATTCGATACGCTGGTGAAATTCGCCCATGAGGACGTGGACTGCTACTTAAGTCCCCGGCCCATCACGGCCGCCCAATGCGCTCAGGTCTTCCGGTACGCCTACGACGGGCGGGACATCGACTTCTAAAGGGAGGGCAGAGAGATGAAAGGATACCATGGCCGAATGTTGGAAGTTGATTTATCCGCTCGCAAGATGACCGATTTGTCCCTTTCAGAGGATTTTTTGAAGAAATACATCGGCGGGGCGACCCTGGCGGCCGCTCTGGTTTATGAGCAGGTGGGCAAGAACGGCAATCCTCTTTCCCCGGAGAAACCCCTGATCTTCGCCACCGGGCCTTTCACCGGCACCCCCCTTCCCATGGTAAGCCGTTACGCCGTGGGGGGCGTTTCCCCCCTGACCGGATTCTGGGGGGAGGCGACCAGCGGAGGAAGATTTCCCTTTCGCCTGAAAGGGTCCGGATGGGACGGCCTGTTTATAAAGGGAAAGGCCGACCGGCCGGTTTATCTTTATTTGAGCGAGGGAAAGGCCGAGCTGCGGGATGCCTCCCATCACTGGGGAAAGGACAGTTATCGGACCCAAAGGGACATTCGAGATGAATTACAGGATGATTCGGCGAGCGTCGCATGCATCGCCTCCGGGGGCGAAAAATTAATCAAGTTCGCCGGCATCATGAACGACAACGGCCGAGCCGCGGGCCGGTGCGGCCTGGGCGCCCTCATGGGCTCAAAGAACCTGAAGGCGGTGGCGGCTTCGGGCAACCTGCGGCCGGAACTTGCCAATGCGGATAAAGTAAGAGATTTGGCCAGGCAGGCCGTGGCCGCCATTAACGGGAATCTGGTCTCGGTGGCCTTTCGCGAATACGGAACCATGATGTACATGGACATGGCCATGACTCTGGGTGATGCCCCGGCCAAATACTTCACCAAATCCGTATTCCCCGTGTCCAAGGTAACCGGCCAGGCGCTTCGCCAGGCCTATACGGTCCATAACTACGCCTGCATGGGGTGCCCCATCGGCTGCGGGCGGGAGCTGGTGGGTTTCAAGCCGGGGCTAAACGTGGATGGGCCGGAGTATGAAACCGCCGTGGCTTTTGGGCCCTTATGCATGAACACCGACCTGGATTCCATCGTGCGGGCCAACCATCTCTGCAACATGCATGGGATCGACACGATTTCGGCCGGGGTGAGCGTGGCTTATGCCTTTTATCTTTATGAAAAGGGGGTTTTGACCGAGGACCGGGTCGGCTTGGCGTTGAATTGGGGCGACGGGGAAGCGGTGGTCAAACTGGTGGAAAAGATCATCGCCCAGGAAGGGATCGGCAAAATCCTTTCCCGGGGCACGCTCGCCATGGCCAAAGAATTCGACCGGAGCCCGGATGAAGCGGCCCAGGTGAAGGGATTGGAGATGCCCATGCACGACGCCCGGGCCTTCCATGGCATGGCCGTGACCTATGCCACGGGTCCCCGGGGGGCGTGCCATCTGAAAGGGGATTATTACAACGTGGACCTGGGAAACTTGGTCCTGGAATACATGATCCTGCCGGGGGAAAGGCTTTCCTCCGAGGGGAAGAGCGAAGGGGCGGCCAAGTACCAGAGCCTAAAGGACCTCTTCGACTCCCTCACCCTCTGCAAATTCGCGCCCCTGCCCCCGACCCAGCTCTGCGAGATGCTGAAGGCCGTCACAGGCTGGCCGTTCGGCCCCCAAGAACTGTTGGCCGCCGGAGACCGGTCGATCAACATCAAGCGGGCGGTGAGCAACAAGCTGGGCTTGACCCGGGAACAGGACCGAATGCCCCGCATCTTGACGGCTGCCCTGGATGAAGGAACCACAGCCGGGGTTGAGCCGGACGTAGAGAAGATGCTGAAAGGCTACTATCAATTCCGCGGATGGGATTGGGCGACGGGCAGGCCCACCAAGGAGAAGCTCCTGGAGCTGGGACTCAACCAGGTGGCGGCGGAGATGTATCCCTGAGGAAATGCGGAATTGAAAAATCCCCCCTCACCCTACCCACTCCCGCCGGGGGGAGAGGGTAAATATATTGAAATACAAAGAGGTATTCCCTCCACCTTTACGGGGGAGGGCGAGGGTGATTTTCCAGGCAGAGAATGAAAATAAGAGTCCAATTTCATGGCATTCTATCCGACTGGATGGG
>JACAEW010000323.1 GCA_013388675.1 Syntrophaceae bacterium
ACTTTAAAAACCATCACCGCGGCGATGAGCAGAATGAGCTGAGCCCGTATTCCTTTTCTCAAGATATTTCCCAAAATATCCCGGGACACGCCCTGCGTGAAGAAGCCGAATAATAGGCCTATGGCCGTGGCATAAACAAAATCAGTCCTGAAGGCCATCCCCAGGACCAGAGGAAGGAATAAGGGCATCACTTCGACCCAGAGGGGCCGCCCTCCGGCAGAATCCTGCTGGGATTCAGGGACGGCCACCGGCTTCGGATGACGGCCGATCAAATACCAATATCCCACCAAAGTGCTCAGCAAGGTGACCGGAAGATGCCATCCGATGAGGGTGAATAAAGGAATATTCAGGACCGCGGCGCCCAGGATCAGGTGGGGCTTAAAGGGAAAGACCTGGTCCCAGATATGGCGAAAGAAAAGGTTAATAGCCGATTTCCGGTTGGGCTTGATACCGATCTCATCCCCGTAAACTCCCACCATGGGAGCGGAAAGCATGGCTCCCCCCGGAACCGGAAAAAGGCCGAGAAGACTCGGGACCAGGGCGATCAGCAGCCGGGAGTCGGCAAATACCCTGCGCAGGGCGTTTAGGATTCTCTGGAGGCTCCCCGTCAGTTGCAGAAAAAGGGTGAGCATTTCGATGAGGGTAATAACCCCCATCAGTTGTAGTGTGGAAGGATCGAAAACGCCCTGAAAGAATATTCCTGCAGTTCGAAATATATCCTTACCGGTGGCAAAGCAGAGGATTAGAGCTCCGGCGAACAAAATATAGGCAAGAGTCATAAATTTTGGTGATAATTTTTTTCGTCAAAAAGGCCCCTTCTGCGAAATCAGCCGAATCTGCGGATGATTCAGATAGTCATTCCCCCGTCAATGGCGATGGTGGCCCCGTTCATGAAGGCGGCTTCGTCGGAAGCGGCAAAGAGAATGGCGGCGGCGATTTCCTCATCCTTTCCCAGCCGCCCCATGGGTTGACGGGCGATAAAATCGACCCTCGCTTTTTCCGCATCGGGAAAAGCCTGAATCCTTCTTTCCAGGGAGGGGGTATAGGTGGTACCCGGGCAGACGCAGTTGACCCGGATGTTTTCAGAAATATAATCGGCGGCCATGGCTTTGGTCAATGCCCAGACCCCGCCTTTGGAAGCGGTGTAAGCTCCCCGGTCTTTCACCCCTTTGATGGCCACAACGGATGCGTTGTGAACGATCACTCCGCCCCCGGTTTTCCGCATCTCCTGAATGGCGTACTTGGAGACCAGGAAGACCCCTTTCAAGTTCACCGCCATGGTTTTGTCCCAGTCCTCCTCGGACATGTTATCCACCCGGCCGGGAATGACGATCCCGGCATTGTTCACCAGAACATTCAGCCGTCCGTAGGTTTGAACTGTTTCGGCGACCATCCGCCGGGCATCGGCATCCTTGGAAACATCTCCTTGAATGTAAAATCCCTGGCCACCGGCCTCTTTAAGCAGGCGTAAGGTTTCCTCCCCATTGGCCGGGGTGAGCGAATTCACCGCCACCCGGGCTCCTTCTTTCGCGAAGCGAAAGGCCGCGGCGCGCCCGATGCCTACCCCTGCGCCCGTAATCAATACCACTTTCCCCTGAAATCGCATAGAACCCTCCCTTGGGACATTTCCTGCCATAACATTCATCCGCAAATTTCGCAGATCACGCAGAGGTTAAAGAAAATGCAATATAATCGCGGGGGCCAAGATCAAGAAGCCGGACAAGTTTTTGTGGTTCTTTTTTGTTTTAGCTTCTAATTCTGCGGAATCTACGAAATCTGCGGATCGTACGCATCTTTGAATATTTCCGCGGCATGGAAGGAGCTTCGGACCAAAGGGGCCGAGAAGACCGCCTTGAAACCCATTCTTTCCCCTTCCACCCGTAATTCATCAAACTCCGCCGGGGGAACATAGCGGATGACGGGATGATGCCTTCCGGAGGGCTGGAGATATTGACCCAAGGTCAGGAGATCGCAGGACACCTCCCGCAGATCGGCCATCACCATCAGAATCTCTTCCTTTTCTTCTCCCAGGCCGAGCATCAGGCCGGACTTGGTTATCCGATCCGGGGCCAATTCCTTGGCCCTTTTCAACAATTCGATGGAACGGGAATATACTGCCTGCGGCCGCACTTCGGGGTAAAGCCGGGGGACTGTTTCCAGGTTGTGATTGAGGATATTCGGCCTACTGTCCAGGACCGTCCTGAGTGCCTTCGCCGATCCCTGAAAATCCGGGACTAAAACCTCGACGATGATTTGAGGATTCATTTTCCTCAAGGCTTCCACAGCGTGGGCAAAATGAGAAGCCCCGCCGTCTTCGAGATCGTCCCGGGTCACCGAGGTGATGACCACATGCTTCAACCCGAGTTCGGCCGACGCCCGGGCAATTCTCCGGGGTTCGTCCGGGTCCGGCGACGGAGGCCGTTCTTCGGTGGGAATGGCGCAGAAGGTGCAGTTCCGGGTGCAAGTCTTTCCCAGGATCAGGAAAGTGGCCGTGCCTTGGCCGAAGCAATCCCCCTGGTTGGGACAGAGAGCCCCCTGGCATACGGTGTTGAGTCTGTGGCGCTGCAAAAGGCTCCGCATGCGATTCAGAGCCTCCGGATCGGGAAGTTTCCTCCTCAGCCATTCGGGCTTCACCGGGGCCCCTCCAAATCTTGGGCGGGTTCCTGGGAAATTTGAACGCCAAAGACTTCGGCGAAAGATTCCATCATCCGTGTTTCGATCTCCTCCATGGAAAGATTTCGGCCCAGGATTTTGGCCATGGAAGTGGCTCTCCGACCGGTTCCGCAAGGGTTAATCAATCCAAAAGGGTCCAAGTTCGTATTCACATTCAAGGCCAGGCCGTGTTTGCTGATCCACCGGGATAGGTGCACGCCCAGGGCGGCGACTTTTTCGTTTCCCACCCAGACCCCGCGGAGCTTCTCGATCCGCCTGGCTTGGACCCCGAAGCGGTCCAAGAGACGGATCACGGTCTCCTCCAGGTTCCAGACATAGGCGGGAACGCTCAGGCCATGCAAACGGAGGTTCAAAATCGGGTAGATAACCAACTGCCCGGGTCCATGGTAGGTGACGTCTCCTCCCCGGTCGGTGAAAATGACCTTTATGTTTTTATCCTGCAGGGCCTGGGGAGCCAAAACGTTCTGGACCTTCCCGGACTTCCCCATGGTGATCACCGGGGGGTGCTGCAGGAGGAGAAGGACGTCACCGGTCTTTTCCTCCATCCGCTCCTGAGCCAGACGATTCTGCAGCTTGCTGGCCGTTTCATAGTCGATCATTCCCAGGCGGAATGCGCGGCACGCAGGTTTTTCTTGGCTTGTCCCACCCATATTTTTTAAAATATCACCTGATGGGAATGGGGTCAATACAGGATGAGGGAGATGCAAGAGCGGATCGCTAAAGCTGAACCTGCGCTCCCAATTCGACCACCCGGTCGGCGGGCAGGTTGTAATAAGCCGTGGGACTTCCGGCGGCTCTCGACATAAAAGCGAAGAGGGACTTGCGCCAATGCATCATCTTGGAATTTCCGTGGGTGAACAGCGTGACTCTCCCCAGATAGTACGTGGTCTCGGCGGGATTGATTTCCAGGCCGAATTTCGAGGCCATCTTTATGATCTCCGGAACGTTGGGCCTTTGCATATACCCGTTATAGGCTATGACCCGGTAGAACCCCTGTCCCAGGGCGTCCACTTTCACCCGGCCGGGGGCTTTCACGTTGGGAATATTGGCCGACAGCAGGGAAAGGAGCACGACCTTTTCATGGAGAACTTTGGTGTGTTTCAGATGGTGGAGAAGGACGGGAGACGTGCCCTCCGGCGTAACGGACATGAAAACCGCCGTTCCCTTCACGCGCGGAATGTTATGCTTGGCCAGGTCCTCCAGGAAGAGATTCAGCGGAAGCCGAGTGCCCAATCGTTGGACCAATTCGGCGCGCCCTCGCCTCCAGGTGGTCATGAACATGGTAAGCACCGCAGCCGTAAGGAAGGTAAACCATCCCCCATCGACGAATTTCAGGAGGTTGGCCAGAAAATAGGATAGGTCAAAAGCGAGAAAGAGGACGAGAAGAGGGAAGGCTTTCCAGAACGACCATCCCCAGCCCCGGGTGGCCAGGATGAAAAACAGGGTTGAAGTGATGTTCATCGTACCGGTCACGGAAAGCCCATAGGCCCCCGCGAGCCCGCTCGATTCACGAAATCCGATCACCACGCCCAGGCAGGCGGCCATGAGGGCATAATTGACCGCCGGCACGTAGATCTGACCTTTTATTTCATAGGAGGTATGGACAATCAGGAAACGGGGAGAATACCCCAGGTCGATCGCCTGTTGGGTCAGAGAGAAGACGCCCGAAATCAATGCTTGGGAAGCGATCACCGTAGCCATGGTGGCCAACCCGACCATGGGATAAAGAAAGAATTTAGGGACCTGCCCGTAAAAAGGGTTAAAGGCCATTTCGGGATTTTTTAAAAGAAGCGCGGTCTGGCCGAAATAACTGCAAAGGAGAGAGGGAAAAACCAAACCCAGCCAGGAGAACTGGATCGCTTTTCTGCCGAAATGTCCCAGGTCGGCATAGAGGGCTTCGCATCCTGTTATGCATAGCACCACCGAACCGAAGACCACGAAGGATTGGAACTTGTTGGCGACGAAAAAATGGTAAGCGTGAAGGGGGTTCACAGCCAGCAATATCTGTGGAGCTTGAATGATGGCCGCAATCCCCAGCGCGGCGATTGTCAGAAACCAGAGCGTCATGATGGGACCGAAGAGCTTCCCAATGTCGGCGGTTCCCCGGTGCTGGAAGAAAAACAGGAGGAAAAGAATCAGACAAGTGAGGGGCAGGATGAGGGGAGAAGCGGCCTTGGTGGCCACCTCCAGGCCTTCCACCGCCGAAAGAACGGAGATGGCGGGAGTGATGATTCCTTCTCCCGCGAGGAGTCCTGCGCCGAGGATTCCACCCCCCGCGGCGATGGTTCGAACACGGGGGGATAGCTTCTTGCTTTCGGCGGACACCAAACCGAGAAGGGCGAAAATTCCGCCTTCCCCATGGTTATCCGCGCGGAGGACAAAAGATACATATTTGACGCTTACGACGACGGTGAGCGACCAAAAAATGAGGGCCATGACCCCAAAGAGGTTCTCCGGGGTGAGGCCGATGGCGTGTTTCCCATGAAAACATTCTCGAATCGTGTAGAGCGGACTCGTTCCGATGTCGCCGAAAACCACGCCAAGGGACCCAATCGCCAGGGGAAGGGTCTTGTTTTTTACCCAACGATGGTTGGAATTCTGGTCGATAGACGACATGGGGGAATGATCGGGAGGTGGAGGAATCAAGGGGTATATCGATTCTTTTCAGGGTACCCGGGAAAGTTCAATATTTCCTCCCCGGAAGATTTCCTATTCATGGGTAATCCCCAGTCCATCTCCCGGGTGGCTTCAAGGATGGATTGGGTCAACCGATATTTTTCAATCATACGCCGGGTCGCCGGTCTTGTCAATGAACCGAAGAAACGATAATCATAAGAAGAATTGGACGTACGCGATTGATTCACAGGCTTTGCTACGAGAGGTCTGCCCTGTCCATGATCTAACGTCGATCCCGAAATCCGCCGTCGATGGCGATGGTCTCTCCGGTCACGTAGTCTGACAGGTCGGTAACCAGGAACTCCACCACATTGGCACAGTCTTCGATCGTTCCTTCCCGGCCCAGCGGGATCCGGTCGGCCATCCAACTCCTGTCGCCCAATCTGCCGGTTCGGATGATTCCCGGGGCCATGCAATTGACGTTGATGTTGTAAGGGGCTAGCTCCTGGGCCAGGGCGCGGGTATAAAAGATGATCGCCGATTTGGCCGTCCCGTAGGGATGATAACCGGGATTGGGCACCAATCCGGCGGTGGAAGCGACGGTCACGATCTTTCCCGACTTCTGTCGTTTCATATAGGGAGCCACGGCCATGCATGTGTACATGCAGGTCATGAGGTTGATGTCGAGCACCCTCGTCAACATCTCCTGCGGGCAGTCGGCCGCGGTTCCGGTGGTGGTAATATCCACGGGCCCCGCTTCTCCTTTTCTTTTTGCCCGGGGATCTTTCGCCTTCACCTCATCGGCAAATACCACAGTTCCTCCGCCGGCGTTGCAGACCGCAATATCCAAGCGTCCCATTTTTTCAAAAACCCTGGCGATAGCTTTCTCGGTTGCCGTTCGTTGGGTTAAATCGACCTCCAACCCCATGGCCCGGACTCTCCAGGCCGCGCATTCCTCCACGACGCTCGGGCCAGTCATCTTTTTTTTCTCAAAGTGGTAGACTTCGAATCCTTTCAAAGTGCGGTCGATGATGGCGATGTCGGCGCCGAGCTTGGCCAGGCGCAGGGCATAGCCTCTCCCCAGGCCTCGCGCGCCTCCGGTTACGAGAGCCACCTTCCCCGCTAACTTCATTTCTGTCATAACCTATTTCCTTCCGATCTAGACTTTGATGGCCACCCGTAAAACCCGTTCCAGCGAATTGTTTCTGCTCCAATCCGTATTTACACCAGGAGGGGGTAGGGATTTTCAAGGTTTTTCTTTACCGCCTGGAGAAACCTGATGGCCTGGGCGCCCATGACAATCCGGTGATCGTAGGAGAGGCAAAGGTACATCATCGGCCGGATCACGACCTGCCCCTCTCGAGCGACGGGCGTATCCATCACTTTCCCCATCCAGAGGATCGCGCTTTGGGGCTGGTGAATGAGCGGGGTGGCCAGCAGAGCGCCATAGACGCCCGCGTTGGTCAGGGTAATCGTTCCTCCCTGAATATCCGCCAGAGAGAGTTTCCCCTCCCGGGCTTTGGATGAAAGTTGGCTGATTTCTCCGCTAAGGTCAACAATGGTCTTGGTCGCCACATCCCTGACCGCCGGCACAAGCAAGCTCTCCCCGGTATCGACGGCAATCCCTATATTCACTTGCCGATGTAAAATTATTTCTTCTCCCCGAAGCGATGCGTTCAGGATCGGAAACTCCTTGACCCCTTCGACCATGGCCTTCATGACAAAGGGCACAAAGGTCAGGTTAACTTGATATTCCTTCTGAAATTTTTCCTTCAGCGCCAGCCGCAGTTTAACCATCTCGGCCATATCTACTTCCGCCATGGTGGTGACCCGGGCAGCCGTTTGCGCGCTTCTGGCCATGTGTTCGGCCATGGCGCGCATAGGTCCTCGCAAGAGCCTTACTTCATCTTCCGGTTGAGCTGGGGGAGAAAGGGGTGTGGAAGGTGCCTTGCCCGCTCTTTTCCTTGTTTCCAGGAAAGCCAGAACTTGGTCTTTTCCGATTTTTTTCCCCGGGAATTCGGCTGCGACCTCGCGTGGGTCCACACCATGTTCCGACGCAATCCGAATGGCCAGCGGGGATATCTTCAGATCCCCTCGATCTTGGAAGGAAAGGGGGGTCGAAGAAGGGTGAATGGATGAAGGGAGCGATGGGTGTTCCGCCTTAAGATCGCTTCCGAGGCTTTCTCCGGCATCCCCGATGATGGCGATAATTTCTCCCACCTTTACCTTGGATCCCGCAGGATAGATTATTCTTAGCAAGATGCCGGAGGCTTCTGCGGGGAGGTCCAACGTGACCTTTTCCGTCAGAATAACCGCTAAAAGCTCTCCTTTTTCTACCCGGTCCCCTTCTTTTTTCAACCATCTCTCGACGGTGCCCTCCGAAATGCTCAATCCGAGGCCGGGCATTAGAATTTCTACAGCCATGATGATCTCCTCAATAATAATTTGGGTCTTCTCCCAATCGAGTGGGTAAAAAGGGAGAAGACG
>JACAEW010000108.1 GCA_013388675.1 Syntrophaceae bacterium
GCTTTTTGGATTGATTCCGATGAATAAACGCGAATTTCCCCCTTTGAAAAAGGGGGAGCAAGGGGGATTTTGGGGTTTCCTGACAAATTTTGAACTCGCTTTTCGAATGGCTAAATAGATACAAATTTCTGAATTTCCATTGCGGGCGGTTTCATTGCGCATTCCGCATTCCGCGATCCGCATTTCTTTTCTGTCTTTCCAGATGTTCCCGCAGGTAAGAAGCTGTCCGGGAATCTCCGGAGCGGGCCACCTCCTCCGGAGGTCCCCAGGCTACCACCTGTCCCCCCCCTTCCCCCCCCTCGGGTCCCAGGTCGATAATACAATCCGCCGCGGCAACCACATCCAGGTCGTGCTCGATGACCACCACCGTGTCGCCCCTCTCCACCAGCCGTTGCAGCACGGCCAGCAGCCTGGCCACGTCGGCCATGTGGAGGCCCGTGGTCGGCTCGTCGAGGACGTAGAAAGAACGCCCGGTACTCCCGTTGGCCATCTCCGCTGCGAGCTTGGTCCGCTGCGCCTCCCCGCCGGATAAGGTCGGGCTCGGCTGGCCCAACTGAAGATATCCCAGGCCGATCTCTGCCAGGAACCGCAGCGGGCGGACCAGGTGGGGAAAGGCCTCGAACAGGACTACCGCTTCATCCACCGTCATGCGGAGGACCTCGGCGATGCTCTTCCCTTTCAAGGTCACAGCCAGGGTATCCGGGTTGTACCGGTTTCCCCCGCAGGCATCGCAGGGGATGTAAACCACCGGCAGTAGCGGCATTTCCACTTTGTGGCGTCCGTGACCCTCGCACCTCTCGCAACGTCCGCCCCCCACGTTGAAAGAAAAACGGTTGGCCCGGTATCCCCTGGCCCGGGCCTCCGGGGTCTGGGCAAAGAGGTCCCGCAAAGTGTCCATGATCCCCACATAAGTGGCCGGGACCGACCGCGGCGTCCGGCCGATGGGAGATTCATCCACTTCCTTGACATGCTGGACCTTTTCCCATCCTTTCAAATCCCGGAGAACCGGCGGAAGCGGCCTGCCGGACAACCTCGCCCTCAAGGCCCGGTACACCACGTCCCGGATGAGGGTGGATTTCCCCGACCCGCTGACTCCCGTCACGCACACCAGGCGCCCCAGCGGAATCTCCACGCTCACGTTCTTCAGGTTATGAAGGGTGGCCCCCACGACGGTTAATCTCTCCGCCCCTGCCAGGGAATGCCTGGCCCATTCCGGCGACTTGCCGTCTCCCCGCAACCAGGTTCCGGTGACGGATTCCCGGGACCGTTGCAGAGCCGCGGGAGACCCGCTGGTCACAACCCGCCCGCCGTTCCGCCCGGCCCCCGGGCCCATATCGATCACATGGTCGGCGGAGCGAATGACGGGCTCCTCATGCTCCACGACCACCACCGTGTTTCCCCGGTCCCTGAGGTCCGAGAGCGCTTTCAGTAGCGCTTCCGTATCCCGCGGGTGAAGACCCACCGTGGGCTCGTCCAATACATAACAGACGCCCCGCAGGTTGGAGGCAAGCTCGGCGGTGACCCGGATCCGCTGAGCCTCGCCCGTGGACAGGGTGCCGACAGCCCTATCCAGAGTCAGGTAGCCGACCCCGAGTTCTTCCAGGAGGGTCAGGCGGCTCGTCAGCTCGGGGAGAATCCGCTGTCTCACCTCAGGCCGCATCGGCCCGAGGTTTTGCACCCATTCCTTGGCTTCCCGGATGGACAGACCGGCAATCTCCCCGATGTTCCGGCCTCCGACCCGGATGGCCAGGGCCTCCGGGCGCAGCCGCGTTCCACCGCAGGCCCTGCAAGGCGGAGGTTCCCCGTTTTCCTCGGATGCCGCCCAGGCCAGCCCCGACCCTTCGCAGACAGGGCAGGCTCCGAACTTCTGACTCCAGGCGAAAAGCCTCGGGTCGGGAACCGGCAGGCCCGCGCCGCATTGCGGGCAGGACTGGCGGGTGGAAAAAAACTCTTCCCCCGTCCCTTCCACAGGGGCGACGATCATCATCCCCCCACCGGCATCCAGGGCCCGGTCCACCTCGGAACGAATCTCCTCTTTTTTCCCGGGGCGAATCTTTCTCCGGCTCACCACCGCTTCCACGTCGTGAACCAGGTACCGGTCCAGCTTGGGCGATTCGGAAACGGCGAAGACCTTTCCGTCGATCCGCACCCGGTCGAAGCCCCGTTTGGCCGCCCTTTGAATGACCTCGCGGTGATGTCCCTTCCTTCCCCGGATCAGGGGCGCAAGGAACCAGACCTCTTTTCCATCGAACTGACCGATGATCTGAGCGGTGATTCCCCCGGCATCCGTGGCCCCTCCCGGAATGCCGCACTTCGGACAATGGGGAATTCCCAGGGACGAAAAGAGCAGCCGAAAGTAGTGATAAACCTCCGAGGCGGTTCCCGTGGTGGACATGCCACCGGCGCGGGACAGCTTCTGTTCCAGGGCCACCGTGGGAGGAACGCCCTCGATGACGTCCACCTCGGGCCGGGCCAGGGGCGGGGTGTACTGGCGGGCGTAGGTGGGCAGGCAATCGAGAAAGCGGCGGCGGCCCTCGGCGTAAAGAACATCGAAGGCCAGGGTCGATTTGCCCGACCCGCTCACCCCGGTGACGGCGATGAACCGATTCCGGGGGAGGTCCACCTGCAGGTTGTCCAGGTTGTTCTCCCGGGCGCCCACGATGCGGATTTTCCGATTCCGGGGCGATTTGACGTCCCCGGCCGCATGGGTCGCCGATTTCTCTTTTCCGGAGGCGGACCAAACCGCGCTTTTCCGCAGCGCCTGCCCGGTCGGCGTGTCGAGCCGGGCGATCTTTTCCGGCGGCCCCTGGCCCACGATCCGCCCCCCTTCATCGCCGCCTTCCGGGCCCAGGTCGATGATCCAGTCTGCGGCCCGGGCTACGTCCATGTCATGCTCCACCACCACGACGGAGCTGCCGGCGTCGACGAGCCGATGAAAGCCGCCCACCAGGTCCGAGATGTTGGCCGGATGGAGGCCGGTGGTGGGCTCGTCGAGGATGAAGAGAAGGTTCTGCGTCTTGCGCGCCTCGGCCAGGTGCCTGGCGAGTTTGAGGCGCTGCGCTTCTCCTCCGGAGAGAGTGGGAGCGGATTGGGAGAGGGAAAGATATCCCAGGCCGATGTCCAGGAGAGGACGGAGCGCCCCGGTGATTTCTTCGTCGTCGCTGAAAAGCCGGGCCACTTCCGCGGCCGGGAGAGAGAGGAGGTCGGCGATGTTGTAGCCGCGACAGCGGACTTCCAGCGTGTCCGGGCGAAAGCGCTTCCCGTCGCAGCTCGGGCAGCGGATGTAAACATCGGGCAGGAACTGCAGTTCCACCCGCTCGTACCCCGACCCCCGGCATAGGGGGCAGGCCCCCGCCGCGGCGTTGAAGGAGAAAGCGGAACGGCTGAGACCCAGGGCTCTGGCCTGGGGAGAGGCGGCAAAGGCCGCCCGCAGGGGTTCCAGGATTTTCAGGTACGTGGCCGGGTTCATGCGGGAACTCCGGGTCAAGGGGGACTGATCCACCAGGATCGCGTCCGAGATTTGTTCAACCCCTTCGATCGTTTGGCACGTCCCCGGCTCCATCATCTGCCGGCCCATCAGCCGCTTCAGGTTCCGGTAAAGGACCTGGTCGATGAGCGTCGATTTACCCGACCCGCTCACCCCGGTCACGCAGACCAGCATTCCCAGGGGAATGCGCACGTTCAAATTCTTGAGATTGTTCTCCCGGGCGCCGATGATCGTAAGCTCCCGCCCCGAGGGCATTCGCCTCTTCTCCGGGCGGGCGATCTGAAGTTCCCCCCGCAGGTAAGCCGCCGTAGGAGATTCCTTCCGGTGAATCAGCCCCCCCACAGTGCCTTCATGGACGACCCTTCCCCCGTCTTTGCCGGGTCCCGGGCCGAGGTCGATCACCCGGTCTGCATAGCGGATGAAAATGGGGTCATGCTCCACCACCACAACCGCATTTCCAGCGGCGGCGAGTTTCCGCAGAATCACGGCCAAGCGCTCCTTGTCCCGGGGGTGGAGGCCCACCGAAGGCTCATCCAGGACATACAGGGTGCTGGTGAAGGAAGCCCCCAGGGCCGTGGCCAGGGTGACGCGCTGGGTTTCCCCGCCGGAAAGGGTCCGGGACTGCCGCCCCAGGGAAACATATCCCAGCCCGACGTCCCGCAGGAATTCGAGCCTTCCCCGGATTTCCTGGAGGAGGAGCTCCGTGGCTCGGTCCCCTGCGGGCGGCGTCCATTGACGGAAGAACTCTTCGGCCTCCGCGATGGACATTTGCTCCACCTCCGGAAGGGTCTTTCCCGCCAGGCGGAAGAGAAGGGCCGGGGGCTTCAGCCTTCCTCCGCCGCAGTCGGGGCAGGGAAGGTAACGGCGGTAGCGGGCCAGAAAAATCCGGGACTGCTTCTTGTACCGCCTTCCCTCCAGCCATTTGAAGAGCCCGTGGATGCCGTACCAGGAGCCGTTTCCCTCTCCCTCCCAGATCAGCCGTTGAACCTCGGGGGCCAAATCCCGCCAGGGACGGTCCACGGGGATTTTCTTGCTCTTCAGGAACCGCATCAGGTCTTTCTGACATTCGTAAAAGGCGGGGCTCTGGAAAGCTTTAACGCAGCCTTCGGCAATGCTCATCCCCCCGTCGGGGATGACCAGGTCGGGGTCGATGTCGATGACCCGGCCGAATCCGCGGCAGGCCTCGCAGGCGCCGATGGGGTTGTTGAACGAAAAGATAGCCGGCGAAGGATTTGCGTATTCGAGGTCGCACCTCTCGCAGTGAAGCTTCTCGTTGAAGCGAAGGGGATTTCCCCGGCCTTCGATCCATGCCTCCATGCGGCCTTCGCCGAAGCGGAGCGCGGACTCCACCGAGTCCACGATCCTTCGCCGGCGTGCGGGTTCGATGAGGACCCGGTCCAAAACCACGGTGACCGACCCGTCTTTGGGTTTCAGTTCGGTTTCCTCCACCGGGGTCGGCCGCCCCCCTTCGAGCACGCGCGCGAACCCTGCCTGCCGGAAGACCTCCCGGAGCGCCGCAGAGCCGGCCCGGCCTACCCATCGGGTGAAGCAAATCAATGCGTTCTTACCGGCCGCCGACGATAAGAGATCATCCAGGATCATGGAAGGGGAATAAGCGCGCACCGGCTGCCCGCACCCTTTGCAGTGGAGCGTGGAGGCCCGGGCAAAGAGGGGGCGGAGGTAGTCATCGATGGAGGTCATGGTCCCCACGGTGGAGCGGGAGGTGCGAACCGGCGCGGTGCGGCTGATGGCGATGGCCGGAAGGATGTCGTCGATCCGCTCGGCCTCCGGCCGGTCCAGCCGCTCCAGGAACTGGCGGGCGTAGGGAGAAAAGGTCTCCACGTACCTCCGGTACCCTTCGGCATAGAGAACATCGAAGGCCAGAGAGGATTTCCCGGCCCCGGCAACTCCGGTGACGATGGTCACGGCCCCCACGGGGACGTGCACCGTGATCCCCTTGAGGTTGTTCTGCCGCGCTCCTTCAACGTATATGGGACTGACAGGCATGTTTCTTCTTTCTATTCTGAGAGGATGCTGAAATATGAAAGTCCGTAAGGGCGGGTTTGAAACCCGCCCCTACAACATTTTTTATAGCAGACCGGACCCCGGAAGCTTATGATGTATATTAGCAGAAAAAAAACGGGGAACAGAGTCAATGGCGGTCATAAGTTGGAAGGAATTTTTCGATTCTTCCAACCCAAAATGTAGGGGCGGCCCTGCGTGGCCGCCCGAAAGGATGGGAAATCAGATGGGTTGCGGTTTGGTTGAGCCTCCGCTGCTCTCTGCGCTCCTCAAGCTCTGCGGTTAATTTTTGTATTGATTCTGCGTCCCTGAGCCGACCGATGAATGAAAAAATGGCCCAAACTTTCAACCGCTACCGAGACATCATACCCGACTATGCGGGATTCCTGAGGGCCCTGGAGGAACCTCTTCCCGTAACGATTCGGGCGAACACGTTAAAGCTCGGCCCGGGTCCATTTCAGGCCCTCATGCGGGAGCGGGGATACAATCTGGAGCGGGCTGAGGGAATCGAGGAGGCCTTTTTGCTCCACGGCGTCGAGAGTCCCGGAGCGACTCTGGAATATTTTCTGGGCTACTATCAGGTCCAGGGCCTCACTTCCATGCTCCCGGCAAAGATCCTGGGCCCCCGGCCGGGAGAAATCATTCTCGACCTCTGCGCGGCCCCGGGAGGCAAAACCACCCACCTCGCCCAACTCATGGGGGACCGGGGGCTTGTGGTGGCCAATGATTTTAAATTTGAACGGACCCACGTCCTTCGTTCGCATATCGACCGGCTGGGAATCCTTTCGGTCCTCGTTTGCTGCTATCACGGACAGGCGTTTCCCCTTCGCCTGAAGTTTGACCGGGTGCTTCTGGACCCGCCCTGCTCGGCCGAGGGGACCTACTGGGCCGGCCTGCCGCCCACCCGGAGCGAAAATCCGAAGGTGGCCCAACATCTCGTCCGGGTCCAGAAAGATCTTCTTCGCCACGCGCTGGAGGTCCTCCGGCCGGGGGGAACTCTGGTTTATTCGACCTGCACCTATGCGCCGGAAGAAAACGAGGCGGTGGTTAATGAAGTGGTCAGCCGCGGACAGGCCGAGCTATTACCGATTCAGGTCCCCCTCCCCCACTCC